>CAZXPO010000001.1:0-26679 GCA_964643165.1 uncultured Gammaproteobacteria bacterium
AAATCTTGTTATCCAAACCGCAAAGACCGTCATTTGGCTGGCAAACTCCCAAATCCGAACTGCCGTTGCAACTAATCGGCGTGGAAGTGGAGTGAGTACAATCAGACCCAACACAAGAAGAAATTCCATTATTACAAACTGTGCGCCCATTACAAAGACAAGGTGCACCAGCAACACAAGTTGTCCCAGGATTGTTGGGATCGTTCGGATTGTTATTGCCAGTGCCAATAAATTGAGTAATCACAAAATAAGCAATACCCCAAGCTGACAAAATAATTGCCAAACCAATTAATCCTCCTTTGAGAATTTTTTTGGCTTTATCAATTTCGGTTTCATTGCCATTACTTTTCATCCAGACAAAACCACCATACAGAATAATACAAACCGCCAAAATCCCTACGAAAGTTAAAACTAAATTAATAATTCTAATTGCCGCCGCTTGAGGATTAGTATCAGACAAGTTGATATTATTACCAACTTTATCCAACCCCACATCAACCGGGGTGCCGGCCAAAACAACATTCCCCACACAAAAGACGGCCGTGAAGAAAAAAACGATAAATAAAATTCTTTTAAATTTTTTCATAAAAATAAAAAGCTGGAAAATTATCGACAGTTGCCTGCTGCATCCAAACCAGATTCATTGCTAGTCGGCGAACCAAAACAGCAAGAAGGACTGGAGGCAGTAGCGCTGCATTCAATGCTTCCGCTTGGACGGAAACAATTTTGATAAATATCGCGAACACCAGAACCGGTTTGAGCATTAAAGGCGCTGGCGGACGAAAATACTGAATGGTTAATTTTGATATTAGTTTTTGGCACTCCATTATCAGAAAGAAAATTATCGGAAGAAATCCAATAACCAACTGGCTGACCAAAACTAAGAATATTAATAAATTTGTGAGTAGCATCACTTTTGCCGTTATTAATCGTCTTAGCACCAGTGATCAAACTGGAATTTAACATCAAACGATCGAAAGAAAGTGAAACGGGAGTGTTCAAATCAGCACCGCTAGTGTCGTTTGTTGGCGAGATGGAAGTAATGGTTGGTGCACTGGAAATAATCTTGTCACTAACGAAAAATGACCATTGAAAATTATCTTTACCGATTGAGTTGGTGGCGTTTTCATCAAAGATGCTTTGTGGACCATCAGCATAGGTGTCACGATTACCATCAAAAGAATTACCAGAAGCATCAACAATTCCCTTGAAAGATAAAACGTCAGCGGCTGGATAAAATTTTCCAGAAGGATTAGCGCAGGCTTTGGCATTCAAAAGATTACTGCAACTATTAAATGGATTTTTTATACTACAGTCATTATTGTCATTATTGTTATTGCAATTTTCCAGATTGGCGGCAATCAAAACAACTTTTAATTCTGATTTTCTTGGTAAGCAATAAATTTTTTCACCGCAACCATTTACGGCGCATTCATCATTTGATAAAAATTCCAAAGTTTTGTAGTCGCTGGATAAAACAAATTTTCCAGAAACTGGCTTGTTGTCGGCTTTGTTAACAACTTGGATAGTGCTGCTAACATAGTCAGCTGGACCAGTAATACTTAATGGATTAAGTTCTTTACTAAAATTGATTTGAATTGCTGAGTTCATTGGCTGATCCGGGTTTCCCCTAGGAGACAAGGCTTCACTGCCATCTTCGCCACCCGAAAAAGGAGTAATCAAAACAGCGTCAGGGCGAGCAGAATAAATTGATAGATTATTTTGCGCACCAGGCTTGGCGGTGATGATAATTTCTCCGCCTTTTTCTTCGATATCTTTAAAAATTTTTGAAGCTGTTAATTCATTAATAATCTTGGCGTTTGCTGCACTCACTGAAAGATTGTTTGGGAAAGAAATAGTTTTTTCACCAATCACTAATTGATCAGCTGGATGAGGTTTGTTGACGGTGACCTCCCAAGAACTACCAGCAATAATATTATTAATTTTGAAACTAAAAAAATTAGGGAAATTAATAAAATATTCATTACCCTGTTTTGTTGGTTCTCCAGCACCAATTGTTTTGTTTTTTATTTTGTCAAAAAGAATAAAAGCATTGCCAGAATCAACCGTCACTGAAAAAACATCACTTGTTGAACTGGATATTTCTTGATAGTTGGCGCTCATGGTAAAAGAATTTTTATCAATATTTTCTGAGTTGCCAATATTTTTAACTGCGAAGCTAGCACTTCGTGCTGGACCGAGAGCTCTTAAAACTTTGATTTTGCCAACTGCCGATTTACCTTCTACTGACTGATAGCTATCCTGTTCATTGTCTATCGGAGGAAAGACTCCATTTTTAATGATCATTGGCGGAACCAAATCAATCAAGCCATTAACAGAAAACCCCCACTCCAAATAAGCCGGCTGGCAACGATTAAAAATATTTTCGTTTTGCAAATTTTTTACTTCTCCGGTCAATTTGACAACATAAGATACCGAAGTATTAGCTTCGCCTAAGTATTCTTTTGGCAAAATAACAATTGTTTTTTTGTCATAAGACAGGCCAACGGTTGCATTGGTTAAGTTGGTGTTATTATTATTACAACCAGAATCACCACAAGCATTTCCAGTGTCTTTTTTGAAAATTTGGATTGCGGTCGGATTAAGCTGATTGCATTGATCTGAACAAGCGCAAGGACCACTCGCATCGCGGCAAATTGATTCTGGAGAAACTTCTTCCTTAAAAGTGATCATAATGGAAGAATTCCTCGGAACATTTGATTTTTCAGCACTCGGATAAAAATTTTCCACCACACAAGCACCAACCGCACCCAAGCCAATTTGGTAGTTTTGTGATTGTCTGGAAGAACTATTAATTCCGCTAGGGCTGCCGCTACCAGTTAGTTGGCGCAAAATAAAAGCAGCGATTCCCCAAGAAGATAAAATAATAATTAAACCGATTAAGGCATTCTTCAGAATTTTTTTGGCAGTTTTTATTTTGTCTTCGTTGCCATTGCTGGTCATCCAAACAAAACCACCATAGATTACCAAGGAAACCGCAATAATGCCAAGGAACATCAAAAAGATATTGATTATTCTCACCGCCATCACAATTGGATTGGTGTTGCTTAAAATAATATTTTCATCAATCTTGTCCAAACCAGTTTCGACGGGAGTTCCGGCTGAAACAAAGGCAGCTGGCAACAAAAAAGCAATTGTAATCAGAAAACTGGCTAACAATTTAAAGCGTTTTTTCATGAGAATAATTTTCGGAAAAATTAATTCCGAGTTAGTAAATATTGATCTTTTCTTTTTGACGGTCAAGCATTTTTGGGCTATAATTTGGTAGTAGAAAAAAGCTTGATACACAGATTTATTTTAACATAAAAATTTAAATTAGTGAAACAAAAATGACCATTGATCGCGTCATCAAAAAATTTAATGATAACAACCCCGACATTGATGCTAGTGTCTTGTATTTGGCTTATGATTTTGCTGAAAAAGCTCATCAGGGACAATTGCGTAAAAGCGGCGATTCATACATTACTCACCCTCTTCATGTTGCTTATTTACTAGCCGAAATGAAAGCTGATTTAGCAACCATCACCGCTGGAGTTATTCATGACGTCCCAGAAGATACCGATAGAACAATTGAAGAAATAAAAGAAAATTTCGGCTCAGAAGTTGCAAACCTAGTAAAAGGCGTGACCAAATTAGGAAAAATCAAATATCGCGGCTTGGAAAGATATCGTGAAAACTTAAAAAAAATGTTTTTGGCAATGGCGACTGACATTAGAGTGGTTTTTATAAAATTTTGCGACCGTCTACACAATCTCAGAACCCTAGATTATTTGGCGCCAGAAAAACAACAGCGAATTGCCAAAGAAACCCTGGAAATATATGCACCAATTGCTGGCATTTTAGGAATCTGGCGTCTCAAGTGGCAAATGGAAGATTTGTGTTTCAAATTTCTCTATCCAGAAGAGTTCAACAAGTTAGAATACAAATACGAAGTTGAAAAAAAGGCTGAAAGAAATAATTTTTTTAACATCATCAAAAAAATTCTTACACCGCAACTGAAAGATGCTGAAATAAAAAATGAAATTGAAGTCAGATTCAAGCATCTTTATAGTATTTACCAAAAAATGAAAAATAAAGAGCGGAATTTTGATGAGATTTATGATGTTTTTGCTCTGAGAATAATTGTCGAAAATATTAATGATTGCTACAAAACCCTTGGTATTATTCACACCATTTGGAAACCAAAACCAAATCGCTTCAAAGATTATATCGCTGTACCAAAACCAAACGGCTATCGCAGTCTCCACACCACCATTTTCGGTCCGGAAGGAAAATTGGTGGAATTTCAAATTAGAACCAAAGAAATGCACGAAGAATCCATTTATGGTTTGTCAGCTCATTGGTATTACAAAGCTAAACGACAAGAAGATATCAAAAATCAACCAGCTTGGATCAAAGAAATTATTGATATTCAAAAAGAAATCAATGACACCAACGATTTTGTCAAAAAAATACAATTAGATGTTTTTAATGACCGAATTTTTGTCTTTTCGCCAAAAGGAGATGTTATTGAATTGCCGGAAGGAGCAACTGCAATTGATTATGCTTATGCCATTCACAGCAAAATCGGCAATAGCGCCGTGAGAGCGATGGTGAATGAAAAGATTTCTCGTCTTGATCAAAAATTAAAAAATAGTGATGTTGTAGAAATTATCACCGAAAAAAACAAAAATCACCCAAGTAAAGATTGGCTAAAATTTGCCAAAACAAAAAAAGCAAGGGATTCAATTAAGCAACACGCCAAAAAATCAACTTTTGAAAGCATCAAAAAATATATTCCAGGGATTGGTAAAAAATAACAAAAAAGACTCCCGAAAGGAGTCTTTTTTTATTTTGAAAAATAAAAGATTAACGATTATTATTCATCTGAGTTTCTTCTAATTTGCCAGTCTTACGTAAAAATTCTTTTTCTTTGCTAAGCTTGATGCTTGTCAAAGCGGAAATTTTTAGTTGGCGTTTGTTTTTTTTCGGTTTCAAGTGTTGAATAGAGCGAGCCTTCTCGAGCCTCTTACTATTTTTCAAGCCTTTTTTGAATTTTCTCAAAAAACTTTCGAAACTTTCACCAGGTTTTCTTTTAAAATCAGCCATAAAATCCACCTCCCTTTCTAAGTATGTTTAATAATATTTATTAACTTGCTTTCATTATTGCTTAAATCTATTTTTTTTGCAAGTTTTTCCCTTATTTTTTTGATCGGCACAATTTCTTGAACCGTTGAATCCATATCGCGCATCAAAATAGTTTCATCCATTACTTCTTTTTTTCCCATTATTAGGGAAATTTTTGCCTTAATTCGTACTGCTTCTTCCATTTGGGTTTTTAGGCTGTCTGTAGAAAAAGATTGGCGAATTTTGAAACCGGCTTGGCGTAATTCATCGAATAATTGCAAAGATTTTAACTTAGCAACATCGCTTAGTTGAGCAATAAATACCAAATTGTCTTCAGTTCCTGGCAAAGGATAGTGATGATCACGCATTTTGTTGGCAGTTCTTTCCAAACCAATTGCCAAGCCAACCGCCGGAGATGATTTTCCTCCCATATTTTCCACCAAAGAATCAAAGCGACCGCCGCCAGCTAAGGCATATTTTCCTTGAGCAACGCCAGCGTCATTGACTGGCCAGAATTCAAATACTGTATCGTTGTAATAGTTTAGGCCACGAACCAAGAAAGGATTAAAATTATATGGAATATCTAATTCATCCAAGTATTCACAAACTTTTTTGAAGTGATCACGGCTTTCTTCTGACCAAAAATCGGCAATTTGCGGTGCTTCTTCACGTAATTTGACGCAAGATTCTTCTTTGCAGTCCAAAAGACTGAGAATGTTTTTTAATAAATTAATTTTGCAATGGTGGCAAACTTTGGAACGGCGACCGCGTTCACGATAGAAAGCAGCTAATTTGTGCCCATATTCCTTGCGGCACTCAGATCCACCCAAACTATTGATTTGTACTTGAATATTTATTCCCAAATCTTTGAAAAAATGATAAGCCAAACTAATCACCATCGCTTCCGCAATCGGTTTTTTGTCTTTGATAATTTCTATTTCAAATTGAGTGAATTGACGTTGGGAATTGTTTTGTAATTTTTCATTACGAAAAACCGAACCGATTGAAAAAACTCTCAAAGGTGTTTCAACTTCATCCAATTTTTGCTCAATGTAATGACGAATAATCCCCTGGGTCAACTCGGGACGCAAACACATTCTTTCATTTTTTTCACCAGCTAAAGCATATAACTCTTTTTCCTTAGTAATTCTGGTGCTTTTTTTGTATAAGTCAATGTTTTCCAAAACTGGCGTTTCTAAATGCTTAAAACCATAACAAGCACAAAGCTCTTCTGCCTTGCAGCGAGCAATATCAAAATATTCGCTATCAGCAATAGAATAATCTTTCATGCCAAACATTCTGGCATAACTTTTTTGAATCCTTCTTTCTGGCTTCTTAGCTAATTCCGGTTTTGCTGCCGAATGGTGACCGACAGAATTAGTCTTTTTTTCTTTGGCTTTTTGCATATTTTTAATATTTAGGCGCTTGAGTAAATAAAGCTATTTTATTTAAAGGCAAGCCGCGCAACAATACTTTGCCAACCACAAAACTTTTGTCGATTGGACCAAATGATCTTGAATCCTTGGAAAACATGCGGTTGTCTCCCAAAACAAAATATTGTTTATCGCTAATGTTTATTTTTTCGCTTTCACGGATTCCGTTAGGCAAGGTTTTAGTGTCTGCTGACAAATAACTTTCATCAAGCTTCCAGCCATCTGGATGGGATTCATTGTAAATATAAACTCTTCCATTTTTGATTTGCACCGCTTCACCAGGCAAAGCAATTATTCTTTTGATAAAATATTCCTGCGGATCTTCTGGATAACGAAAAACCACTATTTGCCCGCGTTGCGGTTCGCTAAAACGATAAGAAATTTCATCAACGATCAAATATTCACGATCATGAAAATTCGGCACCATTGATTCTCCCTTAACATAAAAAGGGATAATCAAAAAGTAACGGATTGGTACAATAATCGCAATGGTGATAATCGCCACCTTGACCAGCTCCCAAACATATAGAACCGCTTTTTTAAACATAAATAAATAATAAAAAAATTTTGGCTGCTTAACCTTTTAAGTCTATCACGAAAGTAGTCCTGGGGCAATAATCATCGCATCGCCATAACTAAAGAAACGATATTTCTTTTGAACTGCTATTTTGTAGGCTTCGGCGATTTGCTCCTTACCGGCAAAAGTGGAAATTAGGATTAAAAGAGTCGATTTTGGCAAATGAAAATTAGTAATCAAGCCATCTATAACTTTAAATTGATAACCGGGACGGATAAAAATATCAGTAAATTTTGCAAATTCCTTCGCTTCTCCTTTTTTAAAATAATCAGATTCACTGGCCCAAGCTTCCAAGGTGCGACAAGCGGTAGTGCCAACCGCAAAAACTCTTCGACCAGATTTTTTGGCAGCAATAATTTTTTGAGCGGTTGCTAAAGATATCTCAGCATATTCACTATGCATTTTGTGCTCATTGAGATTTTCGGTTTTAACCGGCAAAAAAGTGCCAAGACCAACATGTAAAGTAACGTTTAGTATTTCTACGCCCAAAGCACTAATTTCTTTTAATAATTCTGGCGTAAAGTGGAGCCCGGCAGTTGGTGCGGCAGCTGAACCTAATTTTTTGTCATCGGCATAAACCGTTTGATAACGCTTTCTTTCAAATTCTTCATCATGAATACTTTTGATATAAGGAGGAAGCGGTGTGTGTCCAAATTTAAAAATTGCTTTCATCAACACATCTCCTTGTAAACTAAACTTTACTTGCCAAACATTTTCTCGATTATTAATTGCCGTAGCGAAAAATTTATCTTCGGCACTGAATTCTATTTCCGTTTGCGGTTTTACTTTGCCGCCAATCAAGCAC
The DNA here is from genome assembly GCA_964643165.1 of uncultured Gammaproteobacteria bacterium. Classification (GTDB taxonomy): domain Bacteria; phylum Patescibacteriota; class Patescibacteriia; order Patescibacteriales; family UBA12465; genus CAINDR01. Next base: position 7,943 of record CAZXPO010000001.1, read on the forward strand.
TCCCAAGTGTCTTCATTTATTTTTTGATGAAGAAAAACTTCCACCTGTCCGCCAGTGTTTTTCTTTTTCCCCAACAAACGAGCTGGAAAAACTTTTGAATCATTAACTATTAATAAATCTCCCGCCTTTAATAATTTTGGCAAATCAAAAAAATGCTGATGGGAAATTTTTCCCTTAGCAGAATCCAAAACCAATAGCCGCGAATGATCTCTGGGGACCATTGCTTCTTGAGCAATTAACTCTGGCGGTAAAATATAATCAAAATCGCTTAATTGATAATCATTCATAATCCCAAATGTTTTCTTGCTAATTCGGTGGCGACTCGGCCGCGCGGCGTTCTGTCTAAAAATCCTAATTGCAATAAATATGGCTCATAAACATTTTCGATCGTCTCAATCTCTTCGCCAGTACTAGCGGCAAGCGTATTTAAGCCGACCGGACCCCCAGAAAATTTTTTTAAAATAGTGGTCAATAATTTTCGATCAACAGCATCCAAACCCAGAGAATCAACCTCCATCAAAGAAAAAGCTTCCAGGCAACGTTTTTGGTCAATCTTTCCGCCGCCGTGAAAATCACAAAAATCTCTCACCCTTCTTAACAAACGATTAGCAATTCTTGGCGTGCGGCGGGCCCGAGAAGAAATTTCTTCAATTGCTTCTGGTGTGATATCAACCTTGAGCAATCCAGCGCTGCGTTTGATGATTTGCGCCAAATCTTTTTCTTGATAAAAATCCAAATGATGAATTAGACCGAAACGATCGCGCAAAGGAGCAGAAAGCAAGCTAGCCAAAGTGGTGGCGCCAATAATTGTGAAGTGCGGCAAATCCAAACGCAAAGTTCTCGCGCTCGGACCTTTGCCCATCACAATATCTAAAGCAAAATCTTCCATCGCCGGATAAAGAACTTCTTCGATATTTTTGTTTAGGCGATGAATTTCATCAATAAACAAGAAATCTCCTTCTTCCAGATTACTGAGAATTGCCGCCAAGTCACCAGTCTTTTCAATCGCCGGACCAGAAGTAATTCGCAAATTTGCCCCAGCTTCATTGGCAATGACGTGCGCCAAGGTGGTCTTTCCTAATCCTGGAGCACCATAAAGCAAAACATGTTCGATTGTTTCTTGGCGATTTTTTGCCGCCCCGAGAGTAATTTTCAAACTGGTTTTTATTTTTTCCTGGCCAACATAATCAATAAAATTCTTCGGACGCAAAGAACGGTCGAAAGCTTCTTCATTTTTTTTGCCGACCGGAGAAATCACTCTTTCTTCATCGTCAATTTCATTAATTATTTCTTCTGCAATAGACATATATTATAGTTTAGCAAATTCACAAATTCCTTTAAAATCACAAAACTTGCACATCTCGCCTGGCTTGGCTGGGAATTGCCCCTTTTTAATGGCTGCAATTTCTTCCCCAATTTCTTGGCGTAATTTTTCTTTTTCTTTTTCACTTGCTTCAAAAGAAACCACACTGCCGTTTTCCAAATAGTAATAACTGAGACGAGCAATTTCTCTGCCTAAAAATTCTTCCAAAAATAATTGATAAAGAATCAACTGGCGGCGAGCTTCGTAATCCAATTTTTCTTTGGGGTTGCCGGTTTTGTAATCCACAATCTCCAATCGTCCATCCGGCAAAATATCAACCCGGTCAATTGCTCCCTTCATTATTTCGCCAGAAATCTTGAAAGAAAAACGTTTCTCCAAAAATAAAATTTCTCGATTCTCCAAGCCCTGCCAATATTGCCAGAATAGTTCCAAGGATTTTTTTCCTTTTGCCAAAAATTCTTCCCGCTGTTCTTTGGTATCATAGCCATCGGATTGCCAACGCTCTTTGAAAATCGCCATTAATCTATTTTTGTTAAGTGGCGAATCTTTTTCTGCGCCGAACAAACTAGTTTGCAAAGCTTGCCGGCCAGAAATTAAAGGAGACAAAAAATCAAAAAGTACTGAATGCATCACTCTTCCAAAAATCAAACTAGGCTTATCCTCAGGTGCTGGAATTTTCAAAATAAAAGCAAACTTGTATTGCAAAGGACAATTACTAAACGCCGCCAACTGCGAAAAAGAAAATTGTTCCGGAATAACCAGTGGTTCATCTTTGATATTTTCCGGTTCTTCCAAGGCTGCCAAGTCGCGCAACAATTCCAACTTTCCAGAAAACATTTCATCACTACTTACTTCGGTAATTTCTAGTCCCATCTCTGGAATAAAACGAGAAGGTTTTTTTTCACGTAAACCGCCATAATTTTTGGCGCCGGTAATAAACAAGTTTTCTTTCGCCCTAGTGAGGGCTACATAGAATAAACGCCTCTCTTCTTCCAAATGAGCGTCTTTGCTTTCTACTACTTTTTCTTTTACCAATTCGTCTGGCACGGAAATTTTTTCACTGCGGCCAATGGTTGGAAATTTTTTATCAACCGCATTAACCACAAAAACATTTTTGAATTCCAAACCTTTTGCCGCGTGAACGGTCATAATTTTCACTGAATCATCATCAGCAAAATCTAATTTCAAGGCACCGGTTTCACCCGCCGCAATTTCTAATTCCAAGATTTCCAGAAAATCTTTCAAACGGGCGTCCGGTAAATTCTCTTCAAAACTTTTTATCTTGCGATAGATTTGATTCAAATAAGAAAAAGATTCTTGATCGCGGTCATTGTCCAAATTTTTTAGCAATTCTGAATCATAAACAAATTGCACAAAAACTTTGCTTGGTTTTTTATTGGCCGCCAGTTCAGAATGCACTGCAATTAATTTTAATAACTTGCTAATATTTTCTCTTGATTTTTCGGCAATCCCCGGAATTTCATTGGCGAAAGCCAGCGCTTCAAAAAGCGAAAGTACTTTTTTGTGGGCGAATTTGTTAATGGTAATCAAGTCAGATTGTGAAACCTGAAAAACTTCCATATTCAAAACTCGGAAAAGCGCACTGGATTCATGGTAGTTATCCAACAATCGCAAATAAGAGAAACAATCAATAATTAAAGGCTTGTAGTATAGGCCGCGCAAAGAAACAAATTGATTCGGAATGTTGCGGCGATTTAGTTCTTTCACAAAAGCATCGGCGGTGTCGTTGGCGCGAACCAAAATTGCAAAATCCTTCCAAGAATCTTCATGACGGCTGCTTATTTCTTCAGCCACAAAAGACAATTCTTCTTCTTGTCTAGAAAACTGCAAAAAACGCACCGCGGTTTCATCGCGATTTTCCCTAATCATCGACTTCAAACCTTTATTAATCTGTAATTTTTCTTCCAAGCGATTTGGATTATTATTTTGAATAAAGCGATAAGCATAGTCCAAAATTTCTTGCTTGGAACGATAATTTTCTGTTAACACAACCTCTTCCGCTTTTGGAAAATCATCTTTGAATTGCAAAATATTACTAATACTTGCCCCGCGGAATTTGTAGACCGCCTGATCATCATCACCAACCACCACCAAATTATTTTCTGGGGCAGCAAGTAGTTTTATTAATTCATACTGCGCCCAGTTGGTGTCCTGAAATTCATCAACCATCACATATTTGAATTGCTGGCGATAAAAATTCAAAATTTTTGGACGTTCGTTTAAAAGTTTCAAACAATAAACAATTAAATCTCCAAAATCCAAAGCGCTTTCTTGCAGTAAGAGATTATTATAAACAACATAGGCATTAGCTAATTCTTTGAGACGGCTCAATTCTGTTTCATCAATTAATTCATCTAAAATAATTTCTCCTTTTTTGCGTTTTGGATTATTAGCTTTTTCTAATTTTTCCACATAAGCCAAATATTCTTCCGGGCTAATATTTTCATCTTTCAAACGAGAAAAATGGCGCAGTAATTCAGAAATAAATTTGGTTGGATTTCCTAACGGACGATAATAATCCAATTTAAAAGCATTGAGATTCTTTTTCACCAAAATCCATTGTTCGGTGGAAGAAAGGAGTTTGAAGTCCGCCGGCAAACCGATATCCAAAGAATGTTCTCGCAATAATCTTTCCGCAAAACCGTGAAAAGTGTGAATCCACAAATCAACATAGCCATAAGGCAAAATTTGATCTGCTCTTTCTTCTAGTTCGCTAGCTGCCTTTTCAGTGAAAGTAATTAAGAGAATATTTTCTGTGGAAACTTTTTTCTCCATAATTAAATAGGCTAGGCGATTAATCAAAACCGTGGTCTTGCCCGTACCGGCGCCAGCAACAATTAACAGCGGGCCGGATTCATGAGTAACCGCTTTTTTTTGAGCGCTATTTAATTTTTCCAAAGAAAAATCCATAGAATTTATTTAAATTTTTTCAAAATTGCTAACAGTTTTTTTTGATCTTTAATTGGTCCAATTAAAGCCAGATTAAGATTTTTTGGTTGAAAAATTTGTTTGGCTACTTTTTGCAAATCATCTGCTGTTACTGATTTTATTTTTTTCAAAAATTGTTCAGGACTAATAACTTCTTTTTTGAGAATAGTTTGAAAGCCATACCAGTTAGCAACATCATCACTGGCTTCCAATTGAATTGCTAAACGTCCAGAAGTTAAGTCTATCGCTTTTTTTATTTCTGAAGCAGGTATTTTTTCTTCTTTTATTTTTCTAAATTCTTCCAAAACTGCCAAAAGAGCCTCTTCTAATTTTTCATTTTTTACACCAGCCACCGCGGTTAAGTAGCCGCAATCGGAATAAAATTCGACACTGGCGCGAACCGAATAGGCCAAGCCTCTTTTTTCACGAACCTCGGAAAACAAGCGGGAACTCATTGAACCGCCAAGAATTACACCTAATAATTTTGTTGCCACTTCTTCTTTTGAACCGGATTTAAAAGTGCGGACACCCAGAGAAAAAACTGTTTGCTCAATTTTTTTGTTAACCGCCAAAACTTGTGGAGATTTTTGTCGTTCTTTGACCGCTAATTTATTCTGCCATTTGTTTTTTGGCAAAGCGGAAAAAAATTTTTCTGCTTGTTTTTTGATATCTTTTGGCAAATTACCAGCAAAAACCAAAGTTGCGGAATTGGTGCCGTATTGAGATTTGAAATATTTGGCAAAATCTTGATGAGTCCAAGTTTTGATATTTTCTTTAAAGCCAATCGTGTCCCAACCAGCTGGAGTGTCGCCATAAAGAATTTGCTCAAAAACATCTTCGATTTTCATCATCGGATTGGCGTCATACATATTTGCCTCCTCAATAATCACCCCTCGCTCTTTGTTGATATCCTCGTCAGCAAATTTTGAATTAGTGACCATATCACTAATAATTTCCAAAGCTCGTGGGAATTTGGTGGCATCGGCTTTGATGTAATAACCGGTAAATTCTTTGGAAGTAAAAGCATTATATTCGCCGCCAATACTATCTAATTCACTGGAAATAAGAGCAGCATCAGGACGCTTTTCGGTCCCCTTAAACATCACGTGCTCCACAAAATGAGAAATTCCGCTGGTTTGGCGGTTTTCATATTTTGAACCAGTTTTATAAATAATCAAGACAGTTGCCGTTCTAGTACCGGGCATCGGAGCCTCAATAAAGCGCAAGCCATTGGATAATTTCTGGTCTTTTATTTTCATATTTTAAAATTGTTTTAAATATTCACTAAATAACATTACTTTTTTTGAATCACTTGGATTAAACAAAAAAGGTTCAACATCTTTTGCTAATAATTCTAAATCTGTTTTTTTTAATTCCGCCAATAATTTTTCTTTTACTTCAAGCCAATTATTAACGCCGATTTTGAGCTTCAAATAATCATAATTCGGCTTGGTCAGGCTAAATAAAAAAATGGTGTCAAAAAAATCTCTTCCCTTGGAGCGCTTGCGATTAAAAATCGTATAAATTTTTTGCGACAACAAAATATCCAAAGGAGTAGAAAAAATCTGAGTAAAAACATCAAATTTGTTAATAATTATTTTGTCTGGCTGATATTGAAAATCATGTGGAGCAGTATCTATTTGAATTAAAATTTTTTCATCAGGCATTAAAGATAATTCATTATCTAGAAGAATTCTCGGTATTTTAAGATAACAACGGAAAGCGCCCTTAAAAACATTTTTTATTTCTACAACGAAACCAAGTTTTTGCATGCCATTTTTTATCTCTGCGGTTAATTCTATAAATTCCTTCTCGGTTAAACCAAAATTATCAAAATCAAGATCTTCGGAAAATCTGCTATTTCCATGGACAATCCGCAAGGCCGTACCGCCCAAAAAAGATAACTTGTTGGCAAAAGGAGAATTAAAAATAATTTCTAAAATTTTGTATTGCAAATACTCACGCAAAATATTGCGCTTGAAGGGGCGTAAGTTTTCTGGATATTGTTTTTCTATTTCTTTAAGCGTTAACATAATCAATAAATTCCAATAATTTTTTAGCCCGCTTTTCTAAGCTCTTATTATTAAAAGCTGCTAAATATTTTTCAAATTTTTTCTGATTTATCTTTGTTTTAAATTCATCTTTATTGATTCGGAGCTCGGAAAAATCTGCCTTTGATTTGAATTGTGGATAAATATAAAGAAAATCGAGCACAGCTTTTTCCGCATCTGCCATTTTGTAAGTAATCCCGCCGGAGATTATAAGTTGATAACCAAAAATTAATTCGGACTTCAAATGATGATAAATAAATTCACCAATTTCAGTTTTAAATTTTTTTGTTTTTCCGGCGGCAGCAGAAGTAATTCCATAAACACTTTCCGGAATTAAACCATAAAAAGACAGGGCCATTTCAAAAGAAATATACGAAGGGGAATATATTTTATTGGCAATTAAAAACAAAACTGATTCGTTCAATTCTTGGTCGGAAAAAAAATAAAAATCACGACGAAGCTTTTTGAGATAGTTTTTGTTTTGCCAATCATTCAAACGGGAACGATAAAAAGACTGATCAATTTTACGAATATCTTGCGAAGAAAAAACAATATAGTCTTTCAAAGCCTCTTTTAGTTCTAAATATTGCATACTTATTTCCAATAAATACGATATTTCGTATTCTTTGGAATTATAATATCATATTTTTAAATAGTTTGCAAGTAATAAATTTCGGTTTCAAATCCGTGCCTCTCTTCTAAATTTAACACATCCTTGCTATAATTGAAACAAATCAATAATTTTTCTTCCTTATGTCAAACTATAAACTTCAAGACCATGATTTCGTTTTAAATTCAGATAAAAAATATTCTTTGCGCGTCAAAGAATTAGAAATCAAAGATCGCCCCAGAGAAAAAATGATGGAAAGAGGCCCGGAAGAACTTTCGGTTTCTGAATTGCTTTCGATCGTGCTTAGTGTCGGCACCAAAAAAGAAGAAGTTTCGGCCATGAGCTCCCGCTTACTAAAAGAATACGGCGAAAAAACCTTAATCAACCAACGCGACCCAAAAATAATTAGCAAGGAACTAGATATTCCGATTGTTAAAGCTTGCCAAATTGTCGCTTGTTTTGAATTGGGCCGCCGTTTTTATGAAAAAAAGAGCCATGGTTCCGTTGCCATCAAAAGCGCCAAAGAAGCTTTTGAATATTTAAAAGACATGAGGGCTTTGCCAAAAGAACATTTCCGCGGCCTGTATCTCAATAGCCAATACAAAATTGTCCATGACGAAGTGATTTCCATTGGCAGCTTAACTTCCAGCATTGTTCATCCGCGAGAAGTATTCAAGCCAGCTCTAGAATATTCTGCAGTAGCAATTATCATTGCTCACAATCACCCTTCCGGTGCTCTAAAAATCACGGAGGCCGACTTGGAAGTCACTCAAAAATTAGCGGAAGCTGGTCAAATTTTAGGAATAGACCTTTTGGATCATCTGATTATTGCCAAAAATAAATTTGTCAGCATTCCCTTCAAAATTTAAAAAATATTTTCTCAAACAAAAGAAGCCTCTAATAAGAGGCTTCGATTTTAATTTTTTTTGTTTTTTTAGCTTTTGGAATAACCACGAAATTTTCACTTGATACAAACAAACGACCACAAGTTTTAATATTTAATGGTCTTCCTGAACCGCGCTTAGTAACTGAAACGACCAGGAAATTGTCACCCTTTTTTGTCAAAAAGAAAGTGATTTTTTTGCTTAATTTTTCTCGATTACGATTACAAAATCCGGCTATTTGTCCGCGAGACAAGTGCAGATTTTTCAAATCGCCAAAATAAGAAAAGATCGACAAAAAAGTGGAATCTTCATTAATTTTATAAACACTTACTTCTAAAGCCCCTCGCGAAGCTTTCATTTTTTTACTAGGATTTGCTCCTGATTTAAAAATTCTTTTCGCTTCAACTACTGAAGAGTTGATTTTTATTCCAGAAAAAACTTTTTCTAGGAATTGTTCATTTTCTCCCTTTTCCATGATATATACTTTTTGTTAAACAACTAATAATTATTATAACAAAAATTCATAAAGAAAAAAGCCTCTTAATTTTTAAGAGGCTTTTTAGTTCTGGCAATGAATTTTAATTATGCAGCCAGCACTACTCTTGTTCCTTCTGGAAGAATTCTGTTGCTATTAAGATAACAACCCTCATATTCAAATCCTTCTTTAACTTCTCTGATTTTGTAAACCTCTAGAAGATAATATTCTCTTTCTTCATAAATCAAGAAGAAGAATGAATTTTCTCGAGGAAAAAATTTTTCGTACTGCCCGCAAAAGGCTGATACCTCGCTTACTGAAAAGGCTTTCTCTTTTGAACTAAAAACATCAAGTGACCCAAGAGGGGTTTTTAATTCACAAATTTTTAAATTTACAAGCTTTTCTTTGCAACGAATTACAAAATCTTCTACTTTTGCAATTTTTTTAGAGTCAACAGAGAACTCTTCTGCTTTTTTGGTAATTTCTTTTCCCATTACTCTTAATTTTTTGGTTTTTTAAAGAATTATTTTTCCAATAAAATACTACCATATTGTTCTTGGATTGTCAACCTAGGAACAATAATTCGCAAATTTTTGCAAGAAATCCATTCGCAAATAAGATTTTTATCGCTATATGGATTATATGATGTAACTTCCAAGCCATTTGGCTTGATAAAAACCAAGACTGCGGCATATCCGCAGACTTTTTTTGTCAAAAAAAGTGTGCCCACTCCTTTTATCAAAAAAAGATTTGGATAATTAAGACAAAAATCAATAATTTGCCCTTGTCCCAAACTTAACTCTCCAAAATTAGAATTAATCGTTTTGAAAGTTCTTAGCAAACTTTCCACTTGATTAACCCTATAAATTTCAACGAAAGTTTCCTCAGTTGCTTCTCCTGGCTTGCTTAATTCACAAAATCCGAAACATTCTTCGATTCCTGCTTTAAACAAATCCGTGGCTTTAATTATTGTCTTTGTTCCATCGGTTGGACCAATAAATAATTCTTGGCCATTTTTTACCAGTGAAACAATTGGTGTCAGCTTTCTTTTCCTGAAATGTCTAATTCTGGAAAATCCGCTAAATTTGGTGCTTCTTTTTGTTTTTGTTTCTCCCATTGCTTATTAATTTTGTTAAATAACTTTTTTTTACTAATATTATTAATATTATCTTGAAAAAAGCCAATAGTCAATGAGAGCTTATTGAGCAATAATTTATCAATAATTTATCCTATTTTTATCATCCTTTTTTTATAATTAAAGAATGATAAAAAGATATCAAATCAAGCGGCTTTTCTGGCTAGTAAAAGACCGCGAAAGTATCAAATTTCACATTGAAGCTGCTGATTATTTTGGCACTTTGGCGGCCGTGCTTAGTCTTTTAGAACAAAAGCCGGAGCTAATTGGGCATCCGGCTTTGACAGAGATAAAAAAAGATTTACTAATTCTTCAAAGGGACTACAAAATCGTTTCTCTAAACGAAAGAGAAAGCACAAAAAAAGAAAAAAGAACGCCAAAGGGCAAACTAAACAGCCAGTGATCAAAAAGCGAAAGAACAAAAAGCGCTGCCAGCAAAGAAATTGTGATGGCTGACTTTTTTTTGTGGTTAAAAATAATGGACAAACAAAACAGAAATAAAAATATTGCCGACCAAAAACCGGTTTCCGCGGACAATAAAAGCCAAACATTATGAACTGGCTGATATTGCCAAGCCGAGAGATCAGAATATTTATTTAATAAAAAATTAGCATAATTTCCCAGACCAGCCGGTTGGAATGTTTGAGAAGTTATTTTTTCGGAGGCAATTTTTAGACCAGTCCATCGTTCCTCAATTGAAATACTTTCCAAACGTCCGCTAGCAGACATTCGAGAAGAAAACCATTCGGAATTGGCGCCAAAAAAAATCATCGACAAACCAGCGCTCAAACCGAAAATTAATAAAATTTTTACTAGATTGCGGCGGAAATTAAAAAATAGATAAATCAAAAGAGTAACGGCAAAAGCCAGCCAAGCGGCACGAGAAAAAGATATCAAAAGCGCCCAGAAAAAAATTATAAAAATAAAAACTGAAGCCAACCATTCTTTTCTGTCTTTTGCTTTGATTAATTTATCAATAATCAGAAGCAAAGCAATCGCCATCACACCGCCGAAAATATTTGGATGATCAAATCCGCCATAAGCTCGAAGCAAGCGCTGGCCGTTGTTTTCCAAAACCGATTCCCCGGCATACTCTGAAACCTGATGTGGAGCAACCAAATATTTTATTTCTGGAACTTCTTGAATAGTAAATTGAAAAATCCCCAAAAGAGCAGATAAAAAACAAGAGAACAAAAAAGCTTTCACGACCAAGCGCCAGCTAATCTCTTTTTGAAATAATTGTGCAAAAAACAAGAGCGCCGCACCAGTGAAAAAATAAAAGAAATGACTAAAAGACAAAGAATAATCCGCTCCAAAAAAAATTGAAAAAAATAAAGATAAAACAAAAATCAACAAAAAAATATTTGGCTTAGAATTTTTTTCTGGCCATTTTTTTTTAATAATCATCTGGCGAAAAGCCAAAAAAACAAAAAATAAGGCGGCTAAACCAAAAGCAAAAAGAGCAATTTCCAAAAAATTATTCTGTCCGCCGTTAATTTCTCCATTGCGCAGAATTAATTTTATTTGCCAAGGAAGAACAAAAGCAAAAAATGACAAGCTGATTGTCAGCCAGTTCTTTTTCATAAATATTTTTTTAAATTTTCTTCGTAGCGATGGCGGTATTCCCGGCGGCGGTCGTGTTCATGAAATTTCAAAACCGAATCGGAAATTACCACCCCTCCCGCTTCATTTTCCGGATTAATATTTTTTCGGCTAATTCTTTTCTTTTGAAAATATCTGGCGATTTTATCTAAAAATTTAGAAGCCACAAAATGTTTTTTTTCAGGCAAAGAGCGAAACGGCGAAGAAAATGAGAAAACAGCGTTTGGTATTTTTTTTCTAATCACTTCGTTTTTCTCCCACAGCTCCGCAAAAATTCCATCATCATAAAGAGAGTCCAGAAAAGCAAACCAATAAACAAAATAGGGGTCGCCGTCTTGAAGCATCAAAGAAGAAAAATCCAAACCATCTTCAGAAACAAAAAAACTCAAACAAACCTGATCCTTAATTTTTTTTCGATCCATTCTCAGTCCGGAAAAATGAGTAATTATGGTTACCAAAAACCTGGTCAGCCAAAGTGAATTTTTATCGGTAATAACCAAGACATCGACATCGCTTTCCGAATGGTAATAAAAATTATTGCACACTGCCACCCCTTTTAACCCGGGAACAAAACGCCACAAACGCAAGGCGAGACGGGCGCGGCGCATCTTTTTCTCGGCAAGAATCGCAAATTGACGGCGATGTTCAACAATATTTTCCCGCCCTCGCAAAAAATAGAAACCATTTACCTGCTCCAAACGCGATGACAAAAAATTATCTTCTAAAATATTCTGAACTTCCAAAAAATCTGCCTTCCATTCACACAAACGCCAAGTTTCAAAAACGGTTAATGGATAATTAAAGGTGTCAAAAAAGGCGAAAGTTTTCAAAATCGCCTCCGCCAAATTTTCCGCTTGTAAATCAGTGGTCATAAAGCAAAATTATTTTATCGGACCTTCAATCTGCAAGATTTCCAAATCACTTTCGCCGTCAGTAATTTTCACAACATCCTTGTCAATTTTTTTGAATTCTTTATAAGCATTATTATAATGATTAACCGTGGCGGACATGCTTAGTCCGAGCTTGCGCATAAAATCATCATAACTCAATAGATGCTTGGCCAATTTTTCTACATTTACTTTTATATCTTTGGCACTTTCTTCAATTTGCATCGCTCTCAATCCTTGAAGCACGGTTTGCAAATAAGCCAAAAAGGAAGTCGGCGAAACAATAATTACTTTTTTGTCACGAAAAGCATATTCAATCAAATCACGGGAATTGGCGCCAACCTTGTTGATTAACAAATCATAATAAATTGCCTCGGAAGGAATAAACATGAAAGCAAATTCCATGGTTCCCAATTCTGGACGAACATATTTTGAAGTTTCATCAATTCTGTTTTTCAAATCCTGTTTGAATTGCAATTCAATTTTTTTGCGCGATTCCGCATCTTTCACGGTCATTAAACGCTCATAATTTTCCAAAGAAAATTTGGCATCAATCGGAATAATTTTTTCCTTCACAAAAACTACCGCATCAACAATCAGATCACGGTCTTTGTTTTTGCCAAGCTGATACTGCATCTGATAAGAATTTGGCGGCAAAACATTTTTCAAAGTTTCTTCTAAAAAATATTCTCCCAAAATACCGCGCTGTTTTGGATTTTTTAAAATATCTTGCAAGCTTTGCAACTGGCTGGAAAAATTAACTACCTGGCGGTTAGTCTCATCCAATTTGGCTAATTTTTCGGTGACATCGGCAATTAATTTTTGTGATTGGGAATTAATGCTCTGCATCATCCTGACGGTTTGATTGCCTTGTTCTTGATTGCTGCGATGGGTTTCGGAAAGTTTGCGATCAAGTTCTTGGCGCAATTCATTATTTTGAGTAGAAAGCTGAGCTAATTTTTCCGATTGGCGAGACAAGTTTTCCAAAAGGGCCACTGACTGCGCGTCATTTGTTGAGTCTTTTTTCTTTAATAATAGAAAAATAATAGCTGCGAAGCCAATAACCACCAAAACTAGCAATAAATAGTTATCCATATAAATTTTTTTTATTTTTACTATTTAATTATAGCGCATTTATTAAAAATATGGGAATAATAAAAAAACGACCCTCACGGATCGTTTTTTAAAATATTTTGTTAGGCCCAAGTAACACTAGCTACTTTGTCGTTTGGATCTTTAAATCGCATAATGCGAACACCTTGCGTGTCGCGGCCCAAAACGTTAACTGAATTATAAGGCAAACGAATAACCTGGCCTTTTTCGGAAATAATTACCAAATCTCTTTCTTCCATGGTTAAACCATTCAACAAGAAGGCATTGGTTAATTCTCCAGTCTTGTCGGTGATCTTGGCAGTTTTGATTCCGCTACCACCACGACCTTGAACCTTGTAAAGACCAAAATCGGTTCTCTTGCCATAACCGCTGGCCATAATAGTCAAGATTTGATATTTTCGCACTTTGTCTTTATCGGTTTTGGCAACGCCCATCCCAATTACTCGATCGCCGCTCTTGATACGGATACCGGTCACCCCGGCAGCATTGCGGCCCATGTCGCGAACATCAGTTTCTTTGAAGCGGATTGCTTGGCCGTTGGCGGTTACTAACTGAATGTGGTCAGAACCGGAACTTGGTTTGACCCAAATCAATTTGTCATCTTCTTTTAGCTTGATGGCAATCAAACCAGAACGACGGACATTTGAAAAAGCATTTAACTCAACCTTTTTCACTAAACCTCTCTCAGTGGCAAAGAATAAATATTTACTGCCAAACATCTTGTCTAGCGGCAAAATTGAACTGACTTTTTCATCACTGGTTAATTGCAAGAAATTAACAATTGGAGTGCCTTTGGCAATTCTGGAGGTTTGAGGAATCTCATAGGCCTTCATCTGGAAAACTCGACCCTTGGTCGTGAAGAATAGAATATCGCTATGAGTGAAGGTGGTGAACATAAATTCAACCATATCCTCTTCTTTGGTGGTTAAACCAATTACCCCCTTGCCGCCTCTGGCTTGAACTTTGAAAGTATCCGGTTCAATGCGTTTGATGTAGCCATCTCTGGTCATCAAGACTACGGTTTCTTCGTTTGGAACCAAATCTTCCATATTAAAATCTTTCACGCCATTAGCTACAACCCTCGTTCTTCTAGCGTCACCGAATTTTTCTTTCAAAGTGCTAGTTTCTTCTTTTACTACTTTTAAAATATTGTGATCAGAACTCAAAATTGTTTCTAAATCTTTGATGATTCCTTTCTTTTCTTTTAATTCATCTTCGATTCTTTTCTGCTCCAAGTTGGCCAAGCTCTGCAAGCGCATTTCCAAAATAGCAATTGCTTGTCTTTCGGAAAGTTTGAATTTTTTGATCAAACTAGCTTTGGCAGCTTCCTTATCTTTGGAAGCCTTGATTGTGGCAATCACATCATCAATGTTTTTTAAAGCAATCATCAAACCCTCCAAAATATGAGCGCGCTCTTTGGCTTTGTTTAATTCAAAAGTGGTGCGGCGGCGAACAACTTCTTGGCGATGTTTAATATATTCTTCCAAAATCATTTTGAGAGTCAAAATTTTTGGTTGAATGCCATCAATTAAGGCCAGCATGTTGACGTGGAAAGTTTCTTGCAACTGGGTGTGCTTGTACAAAGCATTAAGAACTTTTTTTGGATAAGCTTCTTTCTTTAATTCAATCACCACGCGAATACCATCCTTGTCTGACTCATCACGCAAGTTTTTGATACCATCAACTTTTTTTTCTCTAACCAGGTCGGCAATTCTTTCTACCAAAACCGCTTTGTTCACTTGATAAGGAATTTCGGAAATAATAATTTGAAAGCCACTTTTGGTTTCTTCAATATCAGCGACACCGCGCATCACAATTCCGCCTTTGCCGGTGGCATAAGCTTGCAAAATATCTTTTTGATTATAAATAATACCACCTGTCGGAAAATCTGGACCCTTAACATATTCCATTAATTCTTCCACTGTTGCTTCTGGGTTATCAATCAAGTGAGCAATAGCCTCTAATAATTCAGTGAGATTATGAGGCGGAATATTGGTGGCCATTCCAACCGCGATACCCATGGTACCATTCATTAAAAGTTGAGGCAGTTTGGAAGGCAAAACTTTTGGTTCTTTTTGAGAGCCATCGAAGTTTGGAATAAAATCAATCGTGTCTTTGTCGATATCATAAAGCATTTCTTCAGCAATTGAAGAAAGCTTTGCTTCAGTATAACGCATGGCCGCCGGACGGTCACCATCGATTGAGCCATAGTTACCTTGCCCTTTCACCAGCATGTAACGCAAAGAAAAATCCTGTGCCATGCGAGCCATTGAATCATAAACTGCTGTATCGCCATGAGGATGATATTTACCAAGAACTTCACCAACCACGGTTGCTGATTTTCTAAATTTTCCACTAGCTCGCAAGCCAATGCTCCACATCGCATAAAGAATACGGCGATGAACCGGTTTCATACCATCTCGGACATCAGGTAAAGCACGAGCAACGATGACACTCATCGCATAATCCAAATATGAACGGCTCATTTCCTCGACTAGTGGCTGGTTTTCAATCCAGCCGAATTCGGTCCTGGTTCGTTCGTTGCCGTTGGTTGATGAACGCATTTCTTCATCCTCTAAAGGAAGGTCTTTAATTAAATTTTCATCTTTTTTTTCTTCGGACATACAATCAATAATCTATTTCTTTAAAATGTTTAAATCACTAGTGCTAGCAGTGGTGCTGGCTAGAGAAGAAGAAGCGTTAGTGTTAATTTTATCCAATAAAACCTCTGCATCTTCAACTGTTTCTTGTTGATTTTTTATTTTTTCAAATTTTTCTTCAACATTCTGCATCATTTTGTTCAAATCATTTCGGACTTGAGAAAAATTTGTGATTTCTTCTTTTTTTGGAGTATCTTCATTTATTAATTCTGTACCATTAGAAAACAAATGAGGAAGATTTACTAACCAGAGAATACCAATAATTACTGAAAAAAAAATTACTCCCGCGCTGGCATAAAAACGCCGATTTCTTTTTTTTATTTCTTCAAAATTTTTGTTTTGATCGTTTTCCATTTTACTCTAATAAGCCATCAAGGTTAATATCGTAGAGCATTTGCTCAGCAATCAAGCGGTAGCTGATTAATTCTTCTTGATTAAACCATAAAGAAATTTCTCTTTCAGATTCAGATGAATCATCAGTGCAATGAACCAAGTTTCTCACTGCTCGACCATCAAGATTGGAAATTTCATAAGAATCCAAAGTGTAGTCGCCGCGGATAGTGCCGACTGCAGAAGTTGCTGGCTCGGTGCTGCCGACAATTTTTTTGATAATTGCTACTGATTGATTTCCTTCCCAAACCATTGGAATCACTGGACTGGCAGTCATGAATTTTACCAAGGCACCAATAATTTCACGACCATATTCAATTGCTTCTTTTTCAATTGGCAAACCAGCGGCCTTCAAATTTTCCACTAATTTTTCTCCTTTGGATTGGAACCAAGCTTCATCTTTGTTGTAGTGCTTCCAGACTAATTCTTCTTTTGGCACCATCATTTTCATGGCAATTAATTTCAAGCCAGTATTTTCAAAACGCTTAAGTAAGTCGCCAACCAAACCGCGCTGAATAGCGTCTGGTTTCAAGATGACCAGGGTTCTTTCTTTTTTTGGGTGAGTCATAAAATATTTTATTAAATTTAAAAACTTAAAACGACCAGCTCCATTTCTTCAGCTGGTAAATCTTTTTTTGATATTTTTAATTTTTCTTCATGGGTTGGAACCACTCCTAATTCTTTGATGAATTTTTCCAAATCATCCAATTCGATTTTTACTTCTGGATGGCGATAGTGCATTGGAATAACCATGCGCGGTTCAATTTGGGAAATTACTTCGACCGCCTTTTTGGCGTCCAAAGTGTAGTGTCCGCCTACTGGAATCAATAAAATATCAGTGCCAACTAGTTTTTCTAATTCTGTGTTGTCCAGAGTGTGTGCTAAATCTCCCAAGTGAGCAATACTGATGTCATCAATTTCGATGCGATAAATAATGTTACCACCACGCTTTTCACCGTTTGCTTCATCATGAAAAGAATCAATTCCTTCCACAAAAATTCCCTTCACATCATACTCTCCGGCACAGTTGATTACTCTCGGATTTCCTTTCACTGCTGAAACGTTATTGTGGTCATCATGATCATGGCTAACAGTTACTAAATCAGCCTCCAAGGAAGGCAATTTCAAACCAGTTTCTTTTGAATAAGGATCGGTAATTAAAGTGACGCCATCAGCGCCAATCTTGTCTTGCAACTTAAAACATGAGTGACCAAGCCAGGTAATAATCATAAAAACATTAGCTAATTTACAATAAAAATGGGCTTAAACCCTGGATTTAGTATAGCAAACAAAAAGCCCTCAGTCAAACAAAGAAAATCTTGAAAAATAAAAAAGGTCCATACATATATATGGACCCATTTGTTGTTTGTTTAATAATTAAGTTTAATAACTAACACTATAATAGCCTCTAGAAGACCTGCTTGGTGGTCTATTTCTACTATAATCTCTGACTTTCGGAGTCGGTTTGATATCAATATCTTTTTGAACGATTGACACAACCTTGTCTCCTTCAACTAAGTGCTTAAGTACTTCTTTGGAAACTTTGTTTCCCTCATTATCAAGATATTCAATCTTGATAGGATAGATACCTGCTCGAATTTTGGCAGGATCTATTTTGGCACTTTTTCTGCCAGACAATAAAGATATTCCATCAAAAGGATAGGAAACGATGGAAATTTTTCTATCAGTTCTATTTTCAACACAAATCTTTAGTTTTGCCGTTAGATCTTCTGTTTGTTTGGCATCTTCAATTGTTTTAATTCCTACTTTACAAAGACATGAACTATCCTGAATCGCAAAGAATTTGTAGTTTCTTTTATCAACCCCCTTGTTGTGGTCAGCGGTGTCGATAAAACTTTCAATCATTAAAGAATTTCTACCAACCGGAAAATTAATTATTTGGCTTTCCTGATCTGGGCTTAAAGACAAACCATTTAGCGGTCCGTCCAAAATAGAAATCTCTTTTCCTGTTTGATTAATAAATGAAACAAAGGCTCTGCCTTCTGGATAATTACATTTTTCAATTTTGGCTGCTTGGCACGGTTCGCGCAAATCACCAATTTTGTTGTATTTGCCGATTTTAATTTCAGCTTTTTCAGTATTGCCACAAGCAGAATAATAGACTTCAATTTTGTGTTTTTCTTTGGCGGCCAACCTTTCGTTGTCGACTTTAATGTTAATAATTTCTCCTTTAGAAATAATAATATCTTCTCCAAATAAATCTGGAATATTTATTACTATTTCATCACTTAATGAATTATTAATAAATTTGATTTCTGTTGTTTGCGCTCTGAGAGTCAAACAAGCAAGCATAATAAAACTTATGCCCAAAAAAATGATTTTTTTCATGTTTTTTTATTTTTTGATTATTTAATTGTTAAGGTAATTTGACCCTTCACATTATCATTACTGTCTAATTTTGTCAAGAACAGTTTTCTGATATCAAAAATCTTCGCCAGGCTTCTTTTTATTTTTCAAATTTTAAAAAAATAATTAATACTTCTTTTTTTATTCAACGACACCAAAATCATAGAAGGCCGAATATCCCCAAAACCTCAATAAAACCGGTATTTTTATGAATCCCGAAAAACCCTTGACACAGAAATTAAAATCGTCTATATTTATAACATCGCATTACAACAGAATCACTAAAACAG
>CAZXPO010000002.1:0-4288 GCA_964643165.1 uncultured Gammaproteobacteria bacterium
AGCCACCCCATTCAAAAGTAATTTCCAAAATTGGAAGTTACTTTTATTTTTGATTTGTAATAGTTATTGGTTGACAAAATGTAATAAATATAGCATAATAAGAAAATAGTTCATTAAAATATTAATTTAAAAACAGGAGATTATGCAATGAAGTCAATCGACCTTTCAATAATAATTGTCAATTATCAAACAAAAGACAAAGTAAAAGATTGTCTAGCCTCAATTTTAAAAATTAAGGATTATAAATTTAGTTACGAAATTATTATTGTTGAAAACAGTTTTGGTCAAGATAGTTTTAATAAAAATGATTTAAATTTATTTGGTAATAATATTAAATTTATTTTTAATCAAAAAAATCTTGGCATGGGGAAAGGAAACAATATCGGGATTAAACATTCTTTAGGCGAATATATTTTAGTGCTTAACCCGGATATTGTAGTATTAAACAGAGCAATTGAAGATTTATTTTTTTATCTAAAGAGCAGTCCCGAGATTGGTATTATTGGTCCAAAGCTAATTAGTAAAACCGATTCCCTAATGTATTCTTGTTATTTTTTTCCAAAAGTATATACGCCAATTTTGCGCCGTACTTTTTTGAAAAAAATATTTGTTTCTACTCTTGAAAAATATCAAATGAAGAATTTTGATCACAGCACCATTAAAGAAGTTGATTGGTTGTGCGGTGCCTCTTTGATGTTTAAAAGAAAAATAGTTTTTGGTCAGAAGTTTTTTGAGCCAAAATTTGATAAGCGTTACTTTTTATACTTCGAGGACACCGATATCTGTCGAGAGTCTTGGAGTCATGGCTTTAGGGTTGTTTATTATCCTCAAGCTGAAATGAAGCACTTAATAACTCGCAAAAGTGTTCAGAGGAGCCATATTTGTTCTTGGGTGAAATACTTCTTTAAGTGGGGTTTAAAAACAAAAAAATGAGGTCTAATTAATAGACCTCTTTATTTTGACAAAATAATAAATTTATACTAGTATAGGGATAGAAAATTTCTTTAAAAATTAAAATAAAACCGTTGTTCCGTGGTGTTACGGAGCTCGAGAAAAAATGAAAATAAATGAAAAAAATTATTGGAAAATAGCAGTAATTATTGCTATTATCGCTATTGTTTTTTCTGTTTCGGGTTTCTTATTAAAAGAAATTAAAAACGAAGAAGCTTATACTTTGCCAGCGACAATTTGTCTTGGGATAGCAGTTTTTGCTCTTGTTTATTCTGCATTATTTTTTGCCATCCAAGAGGATGAAAAAAATAAAGAAAATCTAGATCAAAACAAAAAAGATGATGATTGTTTTGACCCAGACTCGTATCCTCGGTTTTAGTGAATTATTTTATAAATAGAGTCGTTTAATTACGGCTCTTTTTTTGTAAAATTAGCAATACTTGACTTTTTTATTCTTTGGTGTTATGGTTGGGATACAAAAAAATATTTTATGGAAATTAAAATCATAAAAGATGCTTTTTTGGGAAAATTATCATCCGTTCATAATTTTCTTAATTATTATTTTAAAAAGAATTGTTTATTAGAAACAGTTATTTTGGAAAATGAGAAAAAAGGTGATCGGTATGCTCTGGTAAGAGTTTTTATTGATTTTGACCACGACGAAATGCCCTACTCAATTTTTATAAACAATAAAGAAAAAATTGTTTTTATAGATTTTGTTGCAGGTAATCAAGAAGTTGTAGAAAATCATCTAAATTTTTCACCAGAGCAATCAGTTTTTGTTTCGGGAAAAATCAAGAAACAAGAAAAGATAATTTTGAAAGAAAGCGACTTTTTGGCTGCGGCACTTTTGTCCGCAGTAGAAGTTGAAACTAACCTCGATCCAAAAAATGGTTTTGAAGAGTTAGAAAAAATTATGAGCCCCGTTGTGTTATAATAAACAGACGGGGTTTAATTTATTTTAATAATATATTTAAAGATATGTTTAAAGAGCCAAATTTTAATAATCCACAAGTTAATCAAAAAGAAGAAAGCGTTTTTAGAAATCAAGAAAATTTAATTTTTTTCTTTAGAAAATTGCAAAATGTTTATGAGGAAAGACCAGAAATAAATGAGTTTGTTGGAGCGATGGCTGGTACAAAATTTGCCGGAGATTATTCTGAAGAAAAAATAAAAGAAGACGAAAAATACGTAGAAGAAACTAGAAGAAAAATAGATGAGCATAATAGCAGCAAAGGACAAGAGAAGCTTGATTCTTTTGAGGAAAATTTTGCCTTTGCTGAAGCTGCTCAAGCCATGATCACTGATCGTCTTAATAATTGGTTGCCAGATTTTAAAACTATTATGACTTCAGATTTTGATGATCTTCGGGTTGGTGTGGATATGATTATGAAGCACAATAGCGGCGGATACCTCGGCTTGGCTTTTGACGCGACTGTTTCCAGTAAGAGCGAAACTATCAATAAAAAACTAGAAAATAATTGGGAAAAAAATGTTGCGCGAGGAAATGTGCCGGTTGTAAAATATTTTAAAGATCCTGATACAAAACAAATGGGTCGCTTGTTGGTTCCAAAATTTATTGTCGGCGCTTCCGCTAAAGATGTTAATGAAATAGCCAAAGCGTATCTTGCTGATAATGAACAATCTTTGGATTACCACCCTTTCAGATTGAGTGCTTTGGAGCAAATAGAAACACAAATAGAGGGCGCTTTAGCTTTTTATGAAAAAACAGATGATCCACGATATAACTTTGCAAAACAGCAGTATTTGAAAATAAAAAAAATTATAGATGAAGCAAAGGAAGAATTGTTAGAATCAAAAATTATAGATAAGCTTGATTATCATGAATATCAAAAGGAAAGCATGGTTATTAATTTGATAGAAGAATTTTTTGCCAAAAAAGATCTTAATTTTTAGAATTTTTAAAAAAAATCAACGAAAACAAGAAAAGACTTTAAATATAGAGCCTTTTTTTGTTTGTATTCCCCCTTTTAAAAATAAATGAGATAATAAAGCTATGTTTTATGATTTGATTGTTATTGGCGGCGGTCCAACCGGAATGATGGCCGCAGGAAGGGCGGCAGAACTTGGCGCTCAGGTTTTATTGTTAGAAAAAAACAAAAATCTAGGAATAAAATTATTAAGCACTGGCCATAGCCGCTGTAATTTGAGTAACGCCGTTCCAATTCGCGAATTAATTAATTCTTTTGGCGAAAACGGAAAATTTTTATTTTCCGCTTTTTCGAAATTTGGCCCAGAAGAGGTAATTAATTTTTTTAATGAACGGGGATTGGAAACAAAGATTGAAAAAAATAATCGTGTTTTTCCGAAAAGCGACAAATCAGTCGATGTTTTAAAAACACTAGCCACGTATTTAAAAGAAAATAAGGTAAAAATTATTTTTGAAGCTAATGTTAAAAAAATAACGGAAAAAAATCAGATAATTTCCAAAGTTTCTCTTGTTGATGGTCGAGAATTTTCGGCAAAAAATTATTTAATTGCTACCGGCGGTTTATCTTATCCGACAACTGGTTCGACGGGCGATGCTTATAAATGGTTAAAATCTTTGGGACATAAAATTATCAAAACTTATCCTGCCTTGGCACCGATAATAGTTCGGGAAAAATTTGTTAAAGAATTAGAGGGTCTTAGTCTGTTGGATGCGGAATTTACTCTAAAAAAAGACGACAAAATATTAAACAAAAAGAGGGGTGAAGCAATTTTTACCGCCGATGGTCTGAGCGGTCCGGTTATTTTTGCTCTTAGTGCGAATGCGGCAAAAAATTTACCAGAAGTAGAGCTAATTATCGACTTAATGCCAGAAAAAAAATTATCCGAACTGGATCAATACTGGCAAGAAAAGTTTAATTTTCAACAAAACAAACAAATAAAAAATGTTTTAGGAGAAATTTTTCCTTCCAGACTTGCAGAAAAAATTCTAGAAATTGCGGGAATAGATTTGACTGCTAAAATTAATCAGATTAATAAATTTGAAAGAAAAAAAATTTGTGCCGTAATTAAAAATTTAAATTTTAAAATAATTAAGGTTGCTGGCTATGACAAGGCGATGCTGACAACCGGCGGTTTGGATTTGAAAGAAGTTGACCAAAAAACTATGAGTTCCAAATTAATAAAAAATTTATTGGTGGCTGGAGAAGTATTAGATTTGGACGGTCCAACAGGAGGCTTTAATTTACAAGCTTGTTGGAGTACCGGCAGATTAGCTGGAGAAAGTGCGCTAATAACTAATGGATAAAATAATGATTAAGAAAAAAGAAAAATTAATAGCTTATTTCAGCATGGAAATAGCTGTCGATGAAAAATTAAACAATTATGC
>CAZXPO010000002.1:4388-23542 GCA_964643165.1 uncultured Gammaproteobacteria bacterium
TATACGTTTGCAGCAAGAAATTATTTTGGGACGTGGCGGAGTAAGGTTTTTGGAGGCTCTAAAAATCAATCCAGACAAATATCACATCAATGAAGGGCATGGTGCTTTTGCTTTTGTGGAATTATTTTTAAAAAATCCAGAAATAAAATTAAAAGAATTAAAAAAACAATGTATTTTTACTACTCACAGCCCAATCAAAGCCGCTAATGATATTTTTTCAGTTTCAGAAGTGAAAAAAAATTTTTTGGACTTCCCCTTCTTTTTTTCAGAGCTGTTAGATCAGGGCAGCTTAAATATGGGCAAAATGGCCATGCATTTTAGCGGTTTTATTAATGGGGTTTCCAAGAAGCATGCGATAGTTTCTCGAAAAATTTTCTTTGAGCCAAAAATAAAAGCTATTTCCAATGGAGTAAACCTTAATTTTTGGGTTTGCCCTTCTTTCCAGAAAATATATAACCAAGAGTTTTCTGGCTGGAAAACTAATAATAAATTATTAAGTAAAAAAACTTTAGAGGAAAATAAAGTTTGGCGTGCTCATCAAGAAGCCAAGAAAAAACTGCTAGAAATGGTTCTCAAAGAAAGCGGTGAATTTTTGCCGCAAGATATTTTTACCATCGTGGTTGCCAGAAGGTTTGTTGCTTATAAAAGATTAGATTTAATTTTTAAAGATTTACG
This sequence comes from uncultured Gammaproteobacteria bacterium, assembly GCA_964643165.1. Classification (GTDB taxonomy): domain Bacteria; phylum Patescibacteriota; class Patescibacteriia; order Patescibacteriales; family UBA12465; genus CAINDR01. Next base: position 5,064 of record CAZXPO010000002.1, read on the forward strand.
CCGTTTATTGAAAATTCACAAAAAAAATGGACCGATACAAATAATTTTTGCTGGCAAGGCTCATCCGAAAGATTCTGCCGGCAAAGAAACGATTGCTAAAGTTTTAGCTATTAGTAAAAAATATCAAAATGAAATAAAAATTGTTTTTTTGGAAAACTACAATATTAAGATGGCCAAACTTTTAGTTTCGGGGGCTGATTTGTGGCTGAATAACCCTTTGCCGCCAAATGAAGCTTCGGCGACTAGCGGTATGAAAGCAGCCGCTAATGGAGTTCCGCAATTAAGTACTCTCGATGGCTGGTGGCCAGAAGGATATTTGATGGGTAAAACTGGCTGGGCGATTAATTCGCTAAAAAATCTTTCTGATCACAAAAGTTTGTTGGATAATTTAGAAAATAAAATCTTACCTATTTTTTATCATGATCAAAAAAAATGGCAAAAAATTATGGCTAATACCATAAAAAACAATGCCTATAAATTTAGCAGTGAGCGAATGATTATTGAATATAAAAAATTAGCTTATGAAAAGTAAAATTTTTCTCATTTTTATTCTTTCTTTATTTTTTTTCTTTCCGGGAACGAAAATAGCAGGAGCAGAAGCCGAAAAAAAATCTGGCAGCGCTGAAATGTTTCAGGCGGAAGTTTTACAAGTTTTAAAAGAACAAGAATCGGTTAGGGAAAATGGCTCAATAATTAAACAGCAAAATTTGGAAGTAGGGGTTTTGGAGGGAGAATTAAAAGGCCAAAGGATTGTTTATAACGGAATTTCTAATTTGGACGTGATTGCCAGTAATGTCTATCAAGTTGGCGATAAGGTTCTTTTGGCTCGCAGTCAGGATGCCGAAGGAAATAATATTTTTTATGTTACCGATTTTGTCCGTAACAATAGTTTGTTTTGGTTATTGATAGTTTTTGTGTTTTCCATTTTGATTGTTGGCGGGAAAATGGGAATTAGAGCCCTACTTTCCTTGGTGGTTAGTTTTTTCTTGATTATGAAAGTTTTGGTTCCGTTGGTTTTTGCCGGGTACAATCCATTAACTGTTGGTTTTTTGATTTCCTTTTTAGTTTTGACAGTTTTGGTTTATTTAACGGAAGGATGGAATAGAAAATCTCACATCTCTATTTTGGCAATTGGGGCTTCTTTGTGTTTCACGGCGATTTTGGCTTATATTTTTTGTGATTGGTCTCATCTTTCCGGAGCCTCGCAAGAAGAAGTCACCTTTTTAATCGACGCCTCCAAGCAGGCTATTAATTTCCATAATTTGTTATTGGCCGCAATTATTATTGGTACCTTGGGGGTATTGGATGATATTGTAATTGCTCAAGTGGAGGCAGTAAAACAAATCAGAGAAGCAAACTCCAAGCTTTCTAAAACAAAAGTTTTTAATATGGCAACACAAATTGGCCGGGCGCACTTGGGTGCTGTCATAAACACTTTATTTCTAGCCTATGTCGGCGCCTCCTTGCCTCTTATTTTGTTGTTTAATCTTAATCAGGAGCCTTTTGTTACTTTTGCTCAAGTGATAAATAATGAAGAAATAGCCACTGAAATCGTCAGAACCTTGGTTGGCGTGATTGGTTTGTGTTTTTCAATGCCAATTTCCACCCTAATTGCTGTCCAATATGGACAGTCCAAGAAAAATGAAGGATAATTAAGATAAGAAATATGAAAAGAAAAAAAATACTAAAAATAGTTTTTGTTTCCCTGATTTTAATCTGCACTATTCTGATTATTGCCACTCCTTTTTTGACGATTTTGGACCTCGATGATCAGCGGGAAATATTTCTACAAGCAGGAATTATTTTTGGTTTGATGGTTTTTATTTATTTAACACATTTTTTCTATTTTCAACAGACTAAAAAAAGAAAAAAATACCAAGGAGATTTGGAAGAGCGCCTATTAGACTCTTTTAAGTATATTGGCACTGTAAATTTGCAATTAGAAGAATTGAGAAAAAATTTGTTTAGTTTTAAAAAATATCCATCAAGCAGAAAAGAGTTCTCCAAGCTAATGTTCGGTTTGGCTGAAAAAATTCTTTCAATTATTAATACGGACTGGGTGATTGTTAAAATTGTGGATGTTAAAACCAAAAAGACTATTCATTATGCCTCTTTGGTGAGAGGCGGAAAAGAAATTAAATTAGACAAGTTTGATAATAATTTATTATTTGAAGGCAAAAATAATCAAAATTTTTCAGTAGTAAAATCTAGCCAGGAAAATTTAAAAATCAAAGCAATTTGCGTTCTACCAGAAAAGATTAAAAATCAAGATGAAGATTTCTTCTTGTCTCATATTATTAATCAATTGGAATTGCTGTTTTTAGCCTTCTGTTTTTTGGAAAAAAAATAATGATAAAAAATAAAAACTCGCTTTAAGAAGCGAGTTTTTTTGTTAGATAACTGGCAGATTTTTCTTTTCCTAATCGATAACCTAGGCGACGATAATAATTTCTAACACCAATTCCCGAAATTACACCAATAGTTTTGGCGTTGTTTTTTTGTGAAATTTTTTCCGCTTCTTTCAGTAATAATTTTCCTAATCCAGAATGCTGAATTTTTTTGGCATTGCCAACCGGCACCAATTCTCCATAAACATGCAGTTCTCTAATTAGCGCAGGAGAAATCGGGCTATTGGAATTGATGCTTAAACGGCAAAAACCAAATAAAATTTTTCCATCCAAGCTATCGGCGCTGATAAAATAGTCAAAACCGGTTCCGGCGGCGTATTTTTCAATATTGATTTTTATTTTTTTTGTATCGGGAATTTTTTCACGAGCTTCTCGGCAACGAATACAATTGCAAACTACTCCTTCCTGCTGAACTATTTGCCGGAGGTTGGTGATTTTGTTGCCAGCAATAATTGACTCTCCTGGGATATCACGGATGAGGCGGATAATCCGAACGTAGCGCGGTACAATTTTTTTGCATTCAATAATTAAATTTTTTAGCTCTTCATCGGTGTATGGTTGATACAAGCCTTTTTTCCACCAGCGATATAGTAAACTGCCGGCAGTAACGACGGTTGGATAAAATTTTATTTGATCTGGCTGGAAGCGAGAACTTGAAAAAAGTTCCTTAAACATTGCCAAGTCTTTTTTTGGATTTGAACCTGGTAAAGCGGGCATGATATGATAAGTAATTTTAAAACCAAAATTTCTCAATAATTCGGTTCCTTCAATAATTGCCTGAACCAAATGTCCGCGTTTATTTTTTTTTAAAATGTCGTCATCAATCGCTTGAACGCCAATTTCCACTCTTGTGCAGCCCAAATCTCTCATTCTTAATAATTCTTTTTCATTCAAATAATCAGGCCTAGTTTCTAAAGTGACTCCGATTAAGCGATATTTTGCGGTTTCATTCTTTTTTTGCTCAAAAATCAAAGCTTTTTTTAATTCAGACAAAGAAAGAGATTTTTTGTATGGCGCTGTTAATTTTTTGATGACAATAATATTTTTTTTGGCTTTTTGAAAGTCATTAGCCGCCTTGAAGCAATTTAAGATATACCAATATTGATATTTTTCCGGCAAATAACTCCAAGTTCCCCCAATCACAATTAATTCTATCTTGTTTGGTTCATGTCCATTATTTTCTAATGAACCTAGGCGGGTAATTACTTGGCGATAAGGATCGTAGTCGCAAATAATTGCTCGCATTACTGCCGGCTCATTGGAAAGATAGCTGGTGGGAACATTTTTTTCGTTGGGACAATAAGCGCAGTTTCCTGGACAAGGATAAGGTTTTGTTAAAACTGCCACTGGAGCAATCCCGGACATTGTACGAATTGCTCGTTTTTTTAAAACCGAACTAAATTCAGCCAAATTTTGCTGTTCACTCTTGCTCATTTGGCGGACTATTGTTAATAATTCAGAATTTAAAACAAAATCTAGAGCAAATTCTTTGCAGATTGCCCTTTTGGCGTCCGATAAATCGTCGCTATTTTTGATCTTTGAACCGTATTTTATAATTAATTGGCGCAAAGCGTTAATTTTTTGTTTTGATTCTTCCATATTTTGGGTTATAATCTATAATAACCTTATAATAATTTATTAAAATAGACAAATATGAAAAAAGTTTTGTCCCTATTGTTTGCCGCGGTTTTTTTATTAGCCATTCCGGCAGCTGCTCAAGCTTATTCTTTGGAATCTAGCGATAATATTTATGTCGGCAAAAACGAAACCATTGAAGGAAATCTTTATGCCGCTGGGCAAAGCATTACGGTGGATGGAATAGTTAGCGGTGATATTATTGGTGCCGCCCAAACAATCACCGTTAATGGAATTGTTAATGGCGACATTATTGGCGCTGCCCAAACTATTAATTTGAATGGAGAAGTAAAAGGAAATGTGAGAGCGGCAGCTAATTCTTTAAATATTAATGGGTATATTGGAAAAAATTTAAATGCTTTTGGGGCAGTTCTTATTTTATCTCAAAATTCAAAAGTTTCTTGGGACGCCCTTGTTTTTGCCAATACCGCGGAAATTAGGGGAACAATTGAAGGAAGTCTGCACGGAGAAGTCTCTGTTGCCACAATTGCTGGGAAAATTGGCCATGATGTTGATTTGAAAGTTGAAGGGCAAAAAGGCAGGCAGTCTTTAATGATTGACAAAGAAGCAGTAATCGCTGGCGATTTAAATTATACTTCCTTAAACGATGCAAACATCCAAAGCGCGTCGTCAATTGCTGGGCAAACCAACAAAACCTTACCGGAAAAAAATTCTTTTGATTGGGGTGCTTTTTTGTGGTTAAAAATTCTTAGTATTTTTGCTGCTTTGTTGGTTTCTTTTGTTTTGTGGTTTTTATGGAAAAGCGGTATTGAAAAAAATCTGGCAAAAATAAAAAACAAATGGGGCTTAAGCTTATTGAACGGTTTAGTGATTCTTGGCGTGATTATTATCTCTTGTATTATTCTAGCAATCACTATTATTGGTTTGCCGTTAGCAATGATTTTAGCAGTTTTGGGTGCAATTTTATTTTATCTCGGGAAAATTATTGCTGCTATTTTTGTTGGAAATTTAATTATTTCATTTTTTACTAAAAAGAAATTTCCAGTTGCTGGGATTGTTCTCGGTATTATTTTGGTTTGGTTCTTGTGTTCGATTCCTTTTGTGGGTTGGCTAATTTGTTTTGCGGCGGCTATTTTGGGCGGCGGAGCACTGGCTGAAACTTTGAAAGAAAAATTAGTTTAAAAAAATATGTTTAAAGAAAATATTTTTAAAGCTTATGACATCCGTGGAATTTTTAATTCCGATTTTGATCAACAATTTGCTTATGATCTAGGTTTTGCTTTTGTGAATCTGCGTCGCCAGGAATTGTCAGGCAAAAAAATAACCTTAGTGGTTGCTGCCGATATGAGAACTTCTTCTCCGGAAATAAAAAAAGCTTTAATTGAGGGAATGGTTTTTGCTGGCGGATCAGTTATTGATGCCGGTACAATTTCCACACCAACTTTTTATTTTGCGGTTTCCAACTCTCAAGCCGATGGAGGCATTATGGTTTCTGCTTCTCATAATCCAAAAGAATGGAATGGTTTTAAAATTACTCGCGAAAAAGCCTTGCCGGTTTCAGGAGAGAGTGGTTTGCAAGATTTAAAAAATTTAATTAACCATAATCAATTTTCAGAAACAAAAATCAAAGGAGAAGTAATTGTCCGTAATGATTTTTTGGAATTGCAAATTGCCCACGATTTCTCTCTGGTATCAAAAGAAGGCATTAATTCTTTTTCTATCGCTCTGGATCCAGCCAATGGAATGGGTGCGCAGTATTTGCAAGAAATGTTTTTCAAATTAAATTGTGAGCTTCACAAAATTAATTTTGAATTAGATGGAAATTTTCCTAATCACGAAGCCGATCCCTTGAAGCCGGAAAATATTGAACCGCTGCGGGAATTTGTTTTGGATTGCGGTGCGGATTTGGGAATTGCCACCGATGGTGATGGTGATCGTATTTTCTTTGTTGATAATGAAGGGCAAGTAGTTAATCCAGCAATTGTGCGGGGCGTTTTGGCAAAATTATTTTTAGCTGACAAGCCAGGTTCAAAAATTGCCTATGATGTTCGTCCAGGAAAAATAACCAAAGATTTAATTGAAGAAAATGGCGGCACGCCGATTATTACAAGAGTTGGACATTCTTTAATTAAAGAGCAAATGCTCAAAGACGATGCTTATTTTGCCGGTGAATCATCCGGACATTTTTTCTTGAATGACCAAATTGGCTGTTTTGAAATGCCAGTCGTGATGATTCTAAAAATTTTAAAAGATTTGAGTGTTAGTGGTTTGAGCTCAGCAGAATATTTTGGCCGCTATAATAAATATTTTCAATCAGGAGAAATAAACTTGGCCGTTGAAGATAAAGAAAAAGTTTTTAATAATTTAAAAAAGAAATATTCCGATGGAAAAATGAGCTCCTTGGACGGCATTAGTATTGAATATCCTGAATATTGGTTTAATGTGCGCGCTTCAAACACCGAAAATGTTGTTCGGCTTAATTTGGAGGCTTTAGATTTTGATTTAATGAAAGAGAAAAGAGATGAAGTGCTGGAAGTAATTAAAAAATAAAAAATAAGCAAAAATCCTAGTAAAAACTAGGATTTTTTGACAAAAGAAGGCTGCTAAATTAAGATAAAGGATATGGAATTATCAAATTTAAAACAACAAGATCCTGATGTTTTTGCTTTAATTAACAAGGAGACTGAAAGACAAAATTCAGAAATTGAACTTATTGCTTCTGAAAACTATGTCTCGGTGGCCGTATTGGAAGCTTTAGCTACACCCCTAGCCAACAAATATAGCGAAGGCTATCCAGGAAAGCGATATTACGGCGGTAATAATGTTATTGACGAACTGGAAAGTCTGGCAATTTCCAGAGCAAAGAAAATTTTTTCCGCTGAACATGTTAATGTCCAGCCGCTTTCCGGTTCTCCGGCTAATGCAGCGGTATATATGGCTTTTTTGAATCCTGGCGATACGGTTTTGGGTTTAAAACTTGATCATGGCGGACATTTATCACACGGACACGCTGTTAATTTTTCTGGCCGTTTATATAATTTTATCCAATATGGAGTTGACCCAAAAACCGGTTTGATTGATTTGGCGGAAGTCCGCCGTTTGGCTCTGGAACATCAACCAAAAATGATTGTGGTGGGGTTTAGTGCTTATTCTCGAGAAGTAGACTGGCAAGCTTTTCAGGATATTGCCGATGAAGTTGGTGCTTTTTCTTTTGCGGATATTTCTCATATTGCCGGCCTTATTGCTGCTGGAGAAGCCAAAAATCCAGTACCGATTTTTGATGTTGTTTCCACTACCACCCACAAAACTTTACGTGGACCACGCGGAGCGGTTATTATGTGCAAAGAAAAATATGCTGCGCAAGTTGATCGGGCAGTTTTTCCAGGAATGCAAGGCGGTCCTCATGATAATTTAACCGCCGCCAAAGCAGTAGCTTTTGGCGAAGTTCTCAAACCAGAATTTAAACAATATTCAAAGCAAGTTATTTTGAACGCCAAAGCAATGGCAAATAAATTTATTTCCGAAGGCTACAAAATAATTTCTGGCGGCACTGATAATCATTTATTTATTGTCGATTTTTCTGAGAAAAATTTTTCCGGCAAAGATGCTGAAAAAAAATTAGAATTTGCCGGCATTTCTGTTTCTCGCTCTACTATTCCAAATGATCCAAATCCGCCAGCTAATCCTTCGGGAATTAGAATCGGCACTCCAGCCATCACTACTCGCGGTTTCAAAGAAAACGAAGCAGTGCAATTAGCAGAATTAGTAATCAAAGCGATTGAGGGCGATGAACATGAAGGCTCAAAAGTGAAGGAAGAAATAAGAAAACTTTGCGAAAAGTTTCCAATTAATTATTAATTATTAAAGAGGGATGTTTATTATCGATGGAAAAAGTATTGCTGACAAGGCAAAAGATGAAATTGTTGTTGAAACCATAAAATTAGCTCAAGCTGGTTCAGTTCGTCCAAGCTTGGCAATTATTTTAGTTGGCGAAAGAGAGGATTCAAAACTTTATGTTGACTTAAAACAAAAAGAAGCTTTTAAAGTGGGAATTGATACTCATCTTTATAAGTTTTCCGAAAATGCTCTCGAAGAAGAGATTTTGGAGACAATAAAATTTTTAAATACAGATCAGGAAATAGATGCTATTTTAATTCAACTTCCTTTACCGGAGCATCTAGATACCGAGAAAATTTTAGCAACTCTTGATCCTAAAAAAGACGCTGATGGTTTTTTGGTTGATAAGCCAGACTATGTTTTATCTCCAGTAATTGGAGCAATTTTTCGAATTTTATCAGAAATTGCTTTTATTCCAACCGGAAAAAAGGCTTGCATTCTTTATAATTCAGAGGTTTTTGGCCAAACCGTCAAAGAGTCTTTGAAAAAAATTGGTTTGGAAATTAAATTAGTTTCCTTGAAAGATTTTGAAACAAAAATTGAAGCCGAAAAGAAAAAATTATTTGAAAAAGCTCAAGCCGCTTGCCTATCTGCCGATTTAATTATTAGTGCTTTGGGTTTGCCGGAATTTATTGATGAAAGTTTTGTCTCTAATAATGCGGTGGTTATTGATGTGGGAATTTCCAAGGTTAATGGCAAAACAAAAGGCGACGCCGATGCTGATTCTTTGGCGGTTAAAGACGTTTGGCTCACTCCGGTGCCAGGAGGGGTGGGTCCAATAACAATTGCAATGTTGTTCAAAAATGTTCTGGCGATTTATAATCATCGAAAATAAAAATCTTCATGACAAATATTGATAAACAAAAAGAGCAGCTGAAAGAGCTGCTCAAAATTCATTATGGCTATAGTAGCTTTCGCCGTGGACAGAAAGAAGCAATTGAATCTATTCTGCTCGGCAAAGACACTTTGGTTGTTTTGCCGACTGGTGGGGGAAAATCTTTGATTTATCAATTGCCGGCTTTAATTTTTGAAGGTGTAACCTTAGTGATTTCCCCTTTAATTGCTTTAATGAAAGACCAGGTAGACTCTTTGGAAAAAAATGGAATTCCGGCAACTTTTATCAATTCTTCAACTAGTGTTCAAGAAACATCAAGACGTTTGGAAGAAATAAAAAAAGGACGCTATAAAATTATTTATATTGCTCCGGAGCGTTTTTATAATAAAGTTTTTTTGGAAAGTTTGTGTGATTTGAAAATTTCTCTTTTCGCCGTTGATGAAGCACATTGTGTTAGCCAATGGGGACATGATTTTCGTCCAAGTTATTTGAGATTAAAAGAGGCAATAAAATTTTGTGGCAATCCTCCTTGTGTTGCCTTGACGGCCACTGCCACACCGGAAGTTCGCGATGATATTATTAAACAATTAGGTTTGAAAAATCCGGAAAAAATAGTGACCGGATTTGCCCGTCCAAATTTGCAATTCGGCGTGATTAGAAGTAGCGACTCCAACAAGATGGAAATTATTAGCGAAGTGATTAGAGGTTTTGACGGTGCTTGCGGGATTGTTTATGTTGGTACGAGATCCAAAGCGGATGACCTGGTTAATTTGTTGCTAGAAAACGGAGTTGAAGCTGTGGTTTATCACGCCGGAATGGATACGGAAAGCCGCCATTGGGTTCAAGAAAAATTTATGTCCGGCGGGGCGCAGGTGGTGGTTGCTACTAACGCTTTTGGTTTGGGAATTGATAAAAAAGATATCCGCTTCGTCATTCATCATGATATTCCAGGAACAATTGAAGCTTATTATCAAGAAGCTGGTCGAGCTGGCCGCGATGGACAACAAAGCTTTTGTCTTTTGTTATATTCACCAAAAGATCGTTTTTTGAGAGAATTTTTTATTAAAGGAGATAATCCGCCAGCAAATGCCATTCAAGAACTTTATCAAATTTTATTAATGGAGGATGATGAACAAAAAAGTCTTGGTCGAGAATCTATTCTGGTTACTTATGCCGATTTGGGAAAAAGACTTTCGGAAAGCTTGCCAGAAATGGCAATCGGCACGGCTTTGAAAATCTTAGAAAGAGAAGGTTATCTTTCTCGTCCTAATGAAAAAACGGCTAATGCTTATTTGAAATTTAATGCCGACCAAGAAATTTTGTTTGCTTCAATCGGTAAACGCGCCAAAAAACAATTGCTAGTTCTGGAAAAATTAGAAGAACGTTTTGCTAATAATTTGCGCCAGGGCTGGAATTTTAATTTGGAAGAAATCGCCAATATTATTGGTGAGAAAAAAGAAGGAATTCAGCGTTTAATAAAAACCCTAAAAGAAGCTGGGCTGGCTGAATATCAGCCGCCATTTCGCGGTACAGAAATTAGGGTTTTGAAACATGTTGATCCGGAAGATTTGGAAATTAATTTTCGCGCTTTGAGAGAAAAATTAGAAAGAGCTTATGATAAACTAGATGAAATGGAAAATTATGTTTTTGAGGAGGCTTGCCGCAGTGAATTTATTTTGAAATATTTTGGTGATCGCGAAGCAGTTCCTTGCGGTATCTGTGACAATTGTTTAAATCCGAAAAGAGCAAAAGAAAATAAAAAAGAAGATTATCGGCAAAAAGAATATCTTTCATCAATATGAACAAAAAAACTCAAGAAAAAATTTTAGAATTGGTTAAAAAAAATTACGATTCAATTGCTAGCGATTTTGATCAGACGCGCAAGGGTTTGCAATGGGCAGAATTAACTGAAGTTGCCAAGCAAGTAGCCGAGAATGACCATGTTTTGGATGCAGCCTGCGGTAATGGTCGTTTACTCGAAGAGTTTAAAGATAAAAAAATAAATTATTTGGGCGTTGATAATAGTATTGAACTAATTAATTGCGCTCAAAAAAATTATCCGGAAAAAAAGTTTCAGATTGACGACCTTTTGTTGATGGATAGTGTAAAAAATAATTCTTTTGACTGGGTTTTTTGTATTGCGGCTTTGCATCATTTGCCGGGAGGTGATTTGCGTTTGAAAGTTTTACAAAGCTTGAAAGGAAAAATGAACGATCATGGGAAGTTAGTTATTAGTGTTTGGCGTCCAGAAAAAAACAAGAAATTTTTAAAAGCTCAACGCCGTAATTTCTGGCAAAAAATATTTTTTCTTTCTCCCTTAGATTTTGGAGACGCTATTTTTGAATGGGGAGGAAAGCTTGAAAACCAAGAAGATGGTCTCAGATATTATCATCGTTTCTCAGAAAAAGAATTAAAAAAATTAATCAGCAAAGCTGAATTAAAGATTGTTAAATTTTACCAAGATCAATATAATTTTTTTGCCATTTTGGAGAGAAAATAATGATATGCTATTATATTAATACTATTAAAATTAACAATAAATTTATGTCACAAGCAATAGAAATAACAAAAAATAATTTTGAATCCGAAGTTCTAAAAAGTGAAATTCCGGTTTTGGTTGATTTTTGGGCTCCTTGGTGCATGCCTTGCCGAATGATGGCGCCGATTCTTGATGAGCTAGCGCTAGAATTGGCTGGCAAAATCAAAATCACCAAAATGGACACTGAAAATCCAGACAATGTTGATTTGGCAATAAAATATCAAATTCAGAGTATTCCAAATTTGAAAGTTTTCAAAAATGGTGAAGTGGTTGCTGAATTTGTTGGTCTAAAAAACAAAGAAAACCTCAAGAATGATTTGGAAAGCTTATTGAATTAAAATTTAATTTAAAAATAAAAAAAACATCACCGAAAAATGGTGATGTTTTTTTATTCTCTTTTTGTTTAGTTGCATTGGACGTCTCCGCCGTTGCTGGTGGTGCCAGTGCCAAATCCTGGAGTTGGAGCAGCGCTGGATAATTGGGTCGAACAAGCTTCAGGCTTTTCATTAAAAGCAGAACAGATTGTTTCTAGAAGACTTTGTGGATCGCGTGAAGATGAAGCTTCTTCTCCGTTAATAATCAAAGTCGGAGATCCTTGAACGTCATATTTTTCGTTATCTGATTTGTCGGTATTGAATGGAGGATAACTTCCCTGCCAACCGATTTTTTCTTCAAAATTTTTGGTGACCGCAAATTCTTTGTCTGCTGACTTAACGCAAGAATCAACGTCTAGTTTGTTTTCTGCTAAACAAGAGGCGGAGTCGCCATCCTTTAAGAAGCAGTTGAGGTAAGAAACTAATTTTTTTGGTTCTTTTTTCTGAATACAATATTGAACAAGATTTTCTTTTAGCTCTTTTTCACCGTGCATGGCGTAGCTGACAAATTTTAATTTGAAATCAATATTTTTTCCAAGAGCTTCAACAACCGGAGTGATTCCTTTTTGGATTTGAGTACCATACGGGCAATAACTCATAATAAATAATTCCACAACCGGCTTGTCGCTTTTTTTGGAAATTTCTCCGCTTGAACCTTTGGTGTTTGGAGCTGCTGTTTCAGAATTATTTTCATTGCTATTATTTCCAGTAATTTCCATTGATTGAGGGAAGAATGTTTTTCCATCTTTGGTGACGTAGGAATCAATTATTTGACCACCGCCCAAATCAATTTTCATTTTGTAAAGTTCACCTTCAAATTCTGTAACATCACTGATTTTTACTTTACTGCCGGAAGGCATCAAATTTTCATTGATGTAGGTTTCTGTTTTTTCTTTTGCTTCTTCAGGACTCAAAGTTTTTCCCTTGGAAGCGAAAGCAAACAAACCGGTCAAGATGGCTGCGACAAGAATTAATGCGCCAAGGGCGATAAAAAAAGTTTTCTTGGGCAGACCAATAATTTTTTTGTTTTGCATAATTATATATGATTGAATAAGTTAATAACCCTCTTATTATAATAAAAATCAAAGTTAGCGTCAAAGTTTTTTCCGGTTTTTGATTATTTTTAAAATCAATAAAATAAGCGAGAAAGCGGTAATGAATATTAATAATTTTTTTGTTAAAGCTAGCTCTTTTTTTGGTTGCAGCAAATCTTCCGCGATTTCTATTTTTTCTATCGCTTCGCCCCCTTTTTCTGTTTTTTGAGAAAGTAGCAAAAAAGAAATTTTTGCTCCAGACAATATTGGTACGCCAACCAGGACAACATTCTTTGCTTCTTTAATAAAAGTGTTTGATGATTTGGGGCTAATCAAAGCAAGCTGGCCTTCTTCGTCAAAAAAATAAAAATTTCCCTCTTCGTTTTTTTTGATTTCTCCGGTTAAAGAAGTTATTTTCCCTAAATTTTCTTTGACTGCTTTGCTTTTTATTTTTAGATCTTCTGGCAAATTGCTATTTTTAAGAATTTTTATTTGGTTTTTTTCAGTAGTTTTTATTCTGGCAATTCCCCTGGTTTCGCTTTTCTCCCCGCGCACCAATAAAATGTCGCCCTTTTTGATTTTGGGAAAATTTGAACGATAACTATAAATTTGCCAAAGATTTTTGCCGTTGGCCAAATAAAAAAATTGCTTGCCAAATTCTCCGGGGATACTGACAGCCGAACCCTGAACTTCGATAGTTATTGTTTTACTGAAAACTTTTCCGGGGGCAAACAATAAAATTAATAAAATAAAAAATAGAGCTTTTTTCATAGAGCTCTATTTTAGAATATTGAAGATAAATTTTTACTTCTTTTCTTTTAAAGTTTTCATAAAATCTTTGAGGTCTTCCGGAATCGGCAAAGAAAAGTCGTGTTTTTCGCCATCTAGACCCTTAAAAACTAAATGATCGGCAAAAAGAAAAACTCGTTTCAAGGAAATTTTTTGATTTCTTGCCTTGCTTTTTTTGTTGGCATACAAGCGGTCGCCAACTAGCGGATGATTAAAAGCATAAAGATGAACTCGGATTTGGTGAGTGCGGCCGGTTTTTATTCTCACCTTAATTAAAGTCGAACCGGTGAATCTTTTTAGGACGGTAAATTCAGTCCAGGCATTTTTTGCTTCGTCGAGAGCTTCTCTTAACCCCAATTCTCGATTATTTGGTTTTTTCTTGGCTAGTTTTTCAGCGCTGATTTGTGGCAAAGCAGCCATTTTGTAGCCTTTGCTGGAACGTTTGATTGGAAATTCTAAAATTTCGTGATCGCTTTCAATAACTCCGGAAGCCAAGGCAGTGTATTCTTTCTTCACTTTTCTTTCTTTGAATTGTTTTTTGAGATGATTAAAACCTTCGATGGTTCTGGCAATTACCATCAAACCGCTCACTTCTTTATCCAGACGCTGAACAATCCCTGGGCGTTTTGGATCATCGCCAGCTTGAACAATTTCCGGATAATCTTCTAAAAGATAATCGATTAAGGTTTTTTCTTTTATTCCAGCACCAGCGTGGACAGTTAGTCCGGCTGGTTTTTCAATTACTAACCAATCTTTGTTTTCTTCAATTAATTTATACATGGATTTCAAGATTACTTTTTTTATTTAAAACTGAACGTATGTCTGATTTTTTTAAACCCCTCAGAAGATATAGGGCCAAAAAATAAATAATTGCGCCGCCGATAATTAAAGCAACAATTCCCCAATTAGAATCTTTTAGTGTTTTTGGAGAGAAAAAAAGAAAGAGAGACATTAAAAACGAAGAAGCTAAAACTTTTGGCAAAATTTTTAGATTGGGACGGAAGGAGCTATAACGATAAACTAAATATATGGACGCCGCAGAAATAGCTAATTCACTATAGACAGTAGCAATTGCGGCGCCATAATATGAATAGCGTGGAATTAACCACAAGTAAAGAGCTAAGGCACTAACACTAGTAAAGAGATAGGCGCCAATAATTTTCTTTTGTTTATCAATGGCAATAATTGCATGGGTAAATAAGCAACTAACAAAAACAAAACCCACTGCCACCAAAAGTATCTGTAAGATTGGCCCAGCGGCAAAATAATCTTTACCCGCCATTAAATAAATAATGCCACCAGCCACCATTTGTCCGCCAACAATCAAAGGAATAACGGCAATCATGGTTAAATCAAAAGATTTTTGCAAAACTTTGTGATATTTTTCTAAATTTTTGGAGAGCCAAGCAGCGCTCAGAACCGGCAAGATTAAGCCGGCAAAAATATAAGGCAATGAATTTAAAACTTCCACAATTCGATAAGCTGCACCATATAAACCAACTTCTTGTTGAGGTTTAAATAATGACAGAAGCAAGGTGTCGGCTTTTAGATAAAGCAAATTAAGAATAATAGTCACAGCCAAGGGCCAACTGGTTTTCAGAATTTCACCCCAATATTTGAAATCCCAGGCTGGCCGGACATTAGTTTCTTTTCCGGCAAAATAATAATGAATTAAAAAACTAGCAAAAGCAGAAATGGTGAGCCCAATCATAATACCATTCAAGCCAAAATTTTTCTGGATACTAATAATTATGGCGGCCAAGAAAATAATTCTATTTACCACTTCGGCAATAGCAACATATATTAAATTTAATTTTTTTTGGAAGAAACCGACAAAAATCTGGTTAAATAAAGGAAACACAAAACCCGCCGCCCCAAACAAGACCGCGATTTTGACACTGGCAGAATAAGGGAAAGTGAAAATTAATAGAGGAGCCAAACCAACCAAGCCGACAGCTAAAACAATTCTTAAGCCAAAAAGATTGCTAATTATTTTTTTTTCGTTAGCTTCCGGGGCACTTAATAATCGGGAAGTGACTAAGGTTAAACCGAAATCGGCACAAACTGCAAAAATGGAAATAAAAGTGAAAGCGGTGGTGTATTCGCCAAAACTGCTTGGCCCGAGATAACGGGTCATAAGCATCAAGGAGATAAAACTTAAAACAGTCGCCAGGATTTTTCCGGCGACTTGTATTAAAGTGTTGTAAGCAATTTTTGCGGAAAGGTTCATGTATGTTATAATAGTCTATATTGGTATTATATCAAAATTTATGAAAACTATTAAATTAAAGAAAATTCTTTTAACCGTCGGCTTTTTTTCAGTTATCACCTTTTTAGCTCTTGGTGTTGCACAAGCTTCAGCAACTAGTCTTTGGGATTCCCAAATTGGTGCTAATGGAGCCAATTCAATGGGTTCTTGGTTCGGCCAAAATTCTGGCACCCCTGACGATATTAGACTAACAATTTATAAAATAATCAATTTCATTCTTAATTTATTAGGTATTTTATTCTTAATTTTAACGATTGTCGCTGGTTTTATTTGGATGACTTCCGCTGGCGACTCCAAAAAAGTGGAGACCGCTATCGGTTATTTGAAAGGGGCAATTATTGGTCTAGTTATTATTTTAGTTTCCAAGGGTTTAACTATCTTTATTTTTGAACAGCTATTGAAAGTAACTTTTAACAGATTAACTCCTTAATTTTTTGACAATCCGCGATTCGTGTGCTACCATGCTTTTATTAAGCTAGTTGTCCTTACAATTAGCTTTTTTTATAATTTACCGGTTTTTCTTAAAGAAAAGCCATAAAACTTAATATGTCTGATTTAACAAGCGCAATCAAACAGATTTGCGAAGAAAAAAATCTTGATTTTCAAGTGGTGGTCTCCACGATTGAACTCGCCCTGGCGGCAGCTTATCGCAAAGACTACGGCGAAAAAAATCAAAATATTAGAGTAGAATTTGATCCGGCAACCGGCAAGTCAAAAATTTTTGATGTCAAAACCGTGGTCGAAAATCTGCCCGAAGAAGAAGAGCGAGAAATGTTGGAACATTTACGCGAACAACAGGAAGGAATTCATCGTAACGAAAAAGAAATTCGCAAAGAAGAACATGTTGAAGGCGAAGAAGAAGTAAAAAAATTTAATCCAAAAACCGATATTCAACTGAAAGAAGCCGGCATCATGAAACATGGTGCAGTGATTGGGGATGAGATTGTGACTGAGCTGCCGATTCCAGAAAGTTATGGCCGCATGGCTGCTCAAACCGCCAAGCAAGTAATTATTCAAAAATTACGCGAAGTGGAAAGAGATATGGTTCTTTCTGAATTCAAAGGAAAAGAAAAAGAAGTTGTTTCTGGAATTGTTCAACGTCGTGAAGGCCGTTTCGTTTTGGTGGATCTTGGAAAAGCGGTTGGTATTTTGCCAGCTGAAGAACAAATCTATAATGAACATTATAATCCAGGCGAAAGAGTTAAAGTTTATATTAAAGAAGTTCGTTCTGGAAACAAAGGACCAGAAATTATTTTATCCCGAAAATCTGAAGAAATTTTGAAAAAAATATTTTTCTTGGAAATCCCAGAAATTGCTAATGGATTGGTAGAAATCAAAGCAGTCGCCCGCGAAGCAGGTTCTCGTTCCAAGGTGGCAATTTGGACCGATGTCGAAAATGTTGATCCAGTTGGTTCTTGTGTCGGCCAGCGCGGTGCTCGTATTCAAACCATTATTCAGGAATTAGGCGGTGAAAAAGTTGACATTATTGAATATGATGAGGATCCGAAAAAATTTATCACCAACGCTTTGGCGCCAGCAAAAATTATCAGTTTGGATTTGGACGAAGCTGAGCACAAAGCAACCGTGAAAGTTAGCGCCGATAAATTATCTTTAGCTATCGGCAAAGCCGGACAGAATGTCCGCTTAGCCGCGCATCTTACTAATTGGAAAATCGATATTATTGAATCTTCCGAAGATGGTGAAACAAAGGTGGCAACTAGTGAAGAAAACGGCGAGGTAGTTGTTGCCGAAGAAGTCGCTAGCGAAGAAAAATAATCAATAACTAATCTAATAAAAAATATGAACTCCATGTATCTCATTCTCGGTTCAGCGGTTATCGCCATTGCTTATGGCTTAATCTCTGTCCGAAAAATCTACAAATTGCCTGCTGGCAATGAAAGAATGCAAGAAATCGCCCGTGCTATTCAAGAAGGCGCCAAGGCTTTTTTGAATCGCCAATATCGCGCTGTTGCCTTGGTGGCAGCAATTTTGTTTGTTGTTCTTGGTTTTGCCTTAGGTTGGATGACCGCGGTGGCCTTTTTGGCTGGCGCCATTCTTTCTGCCCTGACTGGCTACATTGGTATGAATGTTAGTGTCCGCTCCAATGTCCGTACTGCTGAAGCTGCAAAAGGTGGCCTAAAAAAAGCTTTGAACGTTGCTGTTAAAGGAGGTAGTGTTACTGGTATGTTGGTTGTTGGCTTGGCTTTGCTTGGTACTGCCGGTTTTTATTTCTTAACTCACGATCTTCACGCCTTAATCGGTTTTGGTTTTGGTGGTTCTTTGATTTCCATCTTCGCTCGTTTGGGCGGCGGTATCTACACCAAAGCTGCTGATGTCGGAGCTGACTTGGTTGGTAAAGTTGAGGCAAGTATTCCAGAAGATGATCCTCGCAACCCAGCCGTAATCGCTGATAATGTTGGCGATAACGTTGGCGATTGTGCTGGTATGGCTGCGGATTTGTTTGAAACTTATGCCGTGACTTCTATTGCCACCATGGTTCTTGGTTCTTTGGTTTTTGTTGATAATGAAAACATTGTTTTATTCCCATTAGTCATCGGTGCTCTTTCAATTATCGCTTCCATTATTGGTATTTTCTTCATTCGTTTAGGAAAGAAAAATAACATTATGGGTGCTTTATACAAAGGCTTGATCGCGGCTGGTGTTTTATCTGCTATCGCCTTTTATCCAATCACCAAAATGATGTTCTCTGATCCAGTAATGGCTCTTAATATTTATTT
>CAZXPO010000003.1:0-7246 GCA_964643165.1 uncultured Gammaproteobacteria bacterium
TAAAAACCGCCTCCTGGCTTTTTGTTGGGGCGGTAATTTTATTTTTGCTCTTTTTTCTACCGACTTTCAATCGCTTCCGCTCTCTTTATGCTTCTGAAATGAGCGCCAAAACCGCAATCAATCAAGCAGTAGAGGCTGTAAAATCAAAAGATTTTGTTATCGCTTCTCAAAAAGCACAAGAAGCACAAGAGCATTTTTTTCAAGCCGGAGAAGATTTGGCAATTATTTCTGCCAAACCTTGGATGAAAAATTTTTTTGTTTATCGCAACCAAATTGACGATTTAACTTATCTAACCAAAACCGGAGAAATTTTGAGCCGAGCAGTCCACAACTCTGCGGTTCTTGCTGGACGTTTTCAGGAAGTAATTTCTTCTTCGCCGAGTGGAGATTTCAACAATCTTTCCAAAGAAAAAAAGAGTGAACTTTTTCGCTTAGCCAAGGAAAGTGTTCCTGAATTAACCGGTATTAAAGCCGATATCAACTTGGCTAGCTTGAATTTGGAAAAAATTCATCAGATTGGTATTTTGTTGCCAGTATTTTCACAGATCCAGGATATTGATAAAAAATTAATAGAAGTTAATTATCTTCTTGATTCAGTTGTTCCTTTGGCGGAATTATCAACTTATTTTGTTGGTAGCCCAGAAGCGATTAATTTTTTAATTCTTCTGCAAAATAATGATGAGCTTCGTCCAACTGGCGGTTTCTTGGGAACTTATGGAATTTTGACGGTGGAAAACGGGGACATAAAAAATTTCTTTGCCGAAGATATTTATCACTTAGATATGCCGGTCAAAGACACTCTGAATATTGTTCCACCGGCACCAATTAAACAATATATCAAAACTGATCGTTGGTTTTTGCGCGATGCTAATTGGTCTCCAGATTGGCCAACTTCTGCTCGCCAGATAGAAAGTACTTATCGCCAAGAAGTTATTTTAGACAACAAAAAGCCAGTTGATTTTGGCGGAGTAATTGCAATTAATCCGGCTCTGGCCGCCGATTTGATTGATTTGGTCGGTCCAATCAAAGTAAATAATGTTATTTATAAGGGTGATAATTTTCAAGAACTTTTGCAATACGAAGTAGAGGTTAGTTATGTAAAACAAAATATTTCCTCCTGGGACCGCAAAGAAATTATTAATGATATTTTTGCAGAACTAAAAAAAAGGTTAACTAATTTGTCATACGACAATTATCCAAAAATTTTAAATTTAGTTAACAATAATTTAGCTAAAAAAAATATTCAAATTTATCTTAATCATCCAACTGGTCAAGAACTGATAAAAAGTCTGGGTTGGGCGGGAGAAATAAAAGATTCAACAGGAGATTATTTGATGATTGTTGATGCCAATTTAGCTGCTTTCAAAAGCGATGCGGTGGTTAGTAAAAATTGGTCTTATACTTTAAATCAAGAAGCAGATAGCCTCAAAGCTACTCTTAATTTAAAATATCAACACAATGGCCAATATGATTGGCGCACCACCAAATACCGCAGTTATACTCGTATTCTAGCGCCCTTGGGGAGCACCTTTATTTCCGCTAATGGCCCAGAAACAAAAGTTGATGTTTATGACGACACGTCTTTAAATAAAACAATTTTTGGTTATTTCTTTACGGTTGATCCGCAAAAAAGCAAAGAAATAATTTTGGAATATCGTTTGCCGAATAAAATTTTTGAACAAGCAAAAAACTCAAGCTACAATCTTTATTGGCAGAAGCAAAGCGGTAGCAGAATCGAAAGCGCAGTACTCAATTTGCCGGGAGAAGTTAGTAGAAAAATTAATCTGGAAACCGATCAATACATCAAATAAATAAAAAATAAAAATAAAAAAAACGAACCATTTTCTTGGTTCGTTTTTTTGTTTGGTTATTCAGCTTTTAAATCTTTTTTTCGGAAATAATTATTAGCCAGAATTGAGCCGAAGAGCGTCCAGAGCGACCATTGCAGAGCGGTGTCATTAAGAATGTTGTCACCAAAACTCATAATCGAAAGAGCAATCAAGCAGGCTGAAGAAAAAAGGCTTAACATTTTTAGTCTTGGTTTGTTTTGTTTTTTAAAACTGTGATAAAAATCAATCAGAACACTAAGAATAATGGATAAATAAACCAATAAGCCGATAGCGCCGTTTTCCAAACTAATTTTTAGATAATCATTGTGCGGTTCAGTTGCTCCTAATTTGAAATCGCGATTTTCAGCAATCACCAAGGGGCCGGTACCAAGACCATTTCCGAACCAAGGTTTTTCTCTAAAATAAGAAATACTATCAGTCCAAAGAGTAATACGCCAGCCGATCGATCCGTAAGGATCAAAATTAATTAAACTATTGACCCGCGCGGTGATTGGCGGGATAACCAAATAAAAAACAAAAGCCAGGGAAGCGGCAGCTAGCAAAAAGGCTCGGAATTTTACCAAGCCGACAATTAAAAAAATGAGAGCCAAAGCGACATAGGCACCGCGAGTATAGGTAAAAGCCAAGGCTAACACAAAAATCAAAGAAAGAATTGAATAGCCATAACTTTCAATTCTTTTCTTGCCCAAATTAAGGGCAGCAAAAGTGGCTAAGGTGATTGGTAGGATTAAGAAATAAGCCAACATGTTTGGATGAGCAAAAGTACCCAAAATTCTATTAGTTCCTTCCTCGATCATTCCAGCTTCAAAATATAGCTGCCAAAAACCAACCAGGACCGGAATGGCGGCAGAATAAATAATCACTCGGATTAAGTTTGTTAAATCTTTTGGAGTTTTTAATAATAAATAAGAGCTGACAAATAATAAAAAAATACTAACTAGCCGGGAAAATTCATCAATGGTTGCGCCGCGGTTGATAGTGTAAAAAATTGATAAACCGCCGATAAATAAAAATATTAGCCAAGTCCAAATTGTGTTGAATTTCGGCAGCTCACGATAGTTTCGAATAATTGTTAGTAAGCAAAAAGTAATGGTGAGAATAGCAAAAAGGGAAGTAAAATTAAAAGAATATTCAGTTTCCAAACGGTATTGATACAAAAAATCAACCGCTGGACGGAAAAAAATAAACAGAAATAATCCTAATTTCGGCCAATTAATACCGACAAAAAAAATAATTGCAAAAAACATTGCCACCAAAGAAAGAAGAATTGGCAGTTGAGCAATAATAATTAGAGGGATACTTAAAAAAATGAAAATTAAGCTCCATTCATACTTAATTTTTAAGTTTAATTTTTTCATAGCGGATGATTATGATATAATAATATTAGCCCGTTTTTGGGTTAAAAGTAAAGCTTATTTTGATATGAAGATTCTTCAGGTCAACAAATTCAATTATCGAAGGGGCGGGGCGGAAAAATATTTCCTGGATATTTTGGCCGCCTTGGAGAAAGCTGGTCATGAAGTCGCTGTTTTTTCCATGCATCACCCGAACAATCGCCCTTCGCCTTGGGAAAAATATTTTGTTTCCAATCTAGATTTTCGTCAAAATAATTTTTTTGATTTGCTGCGAACCCCGGGTAGAATTATTTATAGCTGGTCAGCTCGTCGAAAATTTGCACGCTTATTAGATGATTTTCAGCCAGACATTATCCATCTTCACAATATTTATCATCAAATTTCTCCATCCATTCTCGCACCAGCCAAAAAACGAGGAATAAAGATTATCATGCACCTCCATGATTACAAATTATTTTGCCCAAACTACAAACTCTATACGCAAAATTCTTTCTGTGAACGTTGTCGCGATGGCAACTATCGACATTGCTTGGAATATCGTTGCTTGGACAACTCCTATTCTCGCAGTTTGATTGCTTATATTGAAATGTGGTTTCATCATCGAGTGAAAAAGTATTACGAAAATGGAATTGATCGGTTTATTTCACCAAGCGAATTTGTAAAAAATGAAGCAATCAAATTTTCTTGGCCAGCTGAAAAGATTTCCGTCCTTTTGAATTTTGTTGACTGTTCAGAAGAATTAACAAGCAACAAAGAAGACTATCTTCTTTATTATGGCCGTCTCAGCAATGAAAAGGGCGTCGACTTGCTTTTGAGGGCGCTCAAGCAATTACCAGAAAGCCGCTTGAAGATTGCCGGAATCGGCTTGGAAGAAGAAAATCTAAAAAAATTATCAAAAAAATATAAACTGGAAAATCAAGTAGAATTTTTGGGCTTCAAATTCGGCGCCGAACTGGATTCTTTAATTTCATCCGCCAAGGCAGTAATTATTCCTTCTCGCTGGCCAGAAAATATGCCGTTCACGCTTTTGGAGTCTTTGAGTATGGGAACGCCAGTGATTGCCGCCAGGGTTGGCGGTTTACCAGAAGTAATAAAAGACGGAGAAAATGGCTTTTTGTTTGAATCAGAAAATGTTGATGACTTGGTGGCCAAAATTAATTTATTAGATCAGTTGCCGCCAGACATTTTTCAAAAAGCAATTGCTAGCGTGTCCGAATTATCCTTAGAAAATCATCTAAAAAAATTACTAAATATTTATCAAGAAGTACTAAACAAAAAAACACCCCGCTAAGCGGAGTGTTTTTTAATATTTTTATTTTTCGATGACGAAGCTGATACTGTAGGTCATTTTTGAATTCTGTCCATCAACCTTGATATCAACTGCTTTGTTTTGAATACCGCTTGAAATTGGCGGTACTTTTAATTCACTAGTGAATCGTCCTTGATTATCCGTTGTGGCTTCCTGATTTCCTTGGCCGTCAAAATAA
The DNA here is from genome assembly GCA_964643165.1 of uncultured Gammaproteobacteria bacterium. Classification (GTDB taxonomy): domain Bacteria; phylum Patescibacteriota; class Patescibacteriia; order Patescibacteriales; family UBA12465; genus CAINDR01. The sequence continues at coordinate 4,693 of CAZXPO010000003.1, forward strand.
ATTACCAATTTTTCTCCTGGAGCAAATCCACCGCCGCTTAGTTTGACTTTGGCATTTGCTTTAGCTTTGGAAATATCAGTTTTTAGCCATAAATTTTCAGTTGGAGAGATTACTTCACCCTCGCCAGTATCACTAACAAAGAAAGCAATTTTTTCTAAATTTTGATTTAACACCAGGATACCAGAATTATTAAAAACTACTACTCGGTCGCCATTAGGGGTTGAAACTGCTTTTAGTCCCATCGCCCAACCATTTCCGCCATAAGAACTAGTGTATTTGAAGTCTTGAAGGCGCAAATTGCTCTTTGCTAGTTTAACCACTCCGAGACCATTACTGAAATATAAATTTGATCCAGATAAAACAGTGTCATAGCCTGGTTGATCTAAGTGTCGGAAGCTTTCTTTTAAAGTCCCATCAAGAGAAAACTTTTTGGCATAAAAATCATCAGTCACAAAAATATCACCATTAGCATCCATGCTTGCTCGGCGATTGCCTTCGTCTTTGTTGTAATTCAAAGCAATTTCAGAGACAACTTTGCGGCTGTTGCGATCAAAAACACGAACAGAATTGCCAGTAACATCAATCAAATAGCGGCCATCTTCACTAACGCGGATATTATATTGATTCTGTTGATTTTTAAAATCGTAGCTATCGATTACTTGCAAGTCTTTATTCAATAATTTTACGCCTTTGCTGCCAATGGTAAAATAATTATTGCCAAAAGCCTCCATTCCGCCATACCATTCCCAATAAGTATTGGATAAGCTATTTTCAAGAATTGGGGCGGCGTTTAAACTGCTGATATTATATTTATCAATTCTAAAATCGGTTGCCGCATAAGCATAAAGACCGCCATTTTCTTTGGATAAAGTTACTTCGTAATAACTGCCATAAGTATTGAAGCGTGAATTAAAAGGACGAGTGCGGCTAATCCTTTCGAGATTGCTTCCGTTTAAAACAAAAACTTCCATCCCGCCAGTATTGGCTGAAGCAACTACTAATTGTCCATTATAGCTGACTGCATCACCGGAGTAATAGGATTTATTTTTAGTTTGACCAAGCGGCACGGCGGCAAAAAATAGCACGGCAGCCAGCAAGGTGAGGGAAATGAATTTTTTCATATATTTTCTAATTTGACTTTCTTTAATTTTCGTCTCCTAATTTTACATTGTTTATCTTTTTTTGTCAAGGGTTAATTGTTGATAATTTTCTTCAAGGTATTGACAAATAAAAAGTTATATATTATAATAAAGGGTCAGATTATGAAGCTGGTGCAAATAAATCAACTATATTTATGGAATTAAGAGATTTTATTAAACTTTTGTCAAAAAAACGACAGACCGTCTGGGCCTGGATTTTTGTGTTTATTGCCTTGGGTTTAATTATTACTTTTGTTCAACCTCTAAAATATAGTGCAAAATCAAAATTGTTAGTGATTCAAAACACCAGGGATGTTGATCCTTATACTGTTTCCAAATCCAATGAATATCTAGGAAATTTGTTTTCCCAGGTTCTGTATTCCAGTTCTTTTTATGACTTGACTCTTAATTCTCAATACAACGTTAACCGTTCCTATTTTACTAATGACGCTACTCGTCAACAAAAAATTTGGAAGAAAACCGTTAAGGCGAAAAGTTTAAACAACACTGGAATTATTGAAATGGAAATTTATCACCCAGATCCTTATCAGGCAAAACAATTAGCTTTGGCAGTTAATGATGTTTTAATGAATAAGAATTTTAATTATCAAGGAATGGGCGACACGGTAAAAGTTAATGTGATTGATCAACCATTGGTTTCTAATTATCCAACCAATCCTAATCCTTTGATTAATTTTGCTTTATCAATTGTTCTTGGAGTATCTTTTGGTTTTGTTTATATCTATTTTTTACCGGAAGAAAAATATAATTTTTATCTTTTCGGTAAACCGAAATCGCGCCGCAAAAAAGCTCAAAAAGAAATTTTAGTGCAAGCAAAAACAGCAAAATCAGAAAAAGTTCCGGTTCATTTGGATGGTCAAAATATGGAAACAGATTTTTTGGCTGGTAATTTTGTTGAACACCCGCAACCGTCAGCTCCTGTAGAATTAAAAGGAAATATGGCAAATATTTTGCCACGAGAATAATTTTGTTTTCTCGCTAGCGCTTTCTTGAGCGTTGGCAAGAGAACGAAAATCGTTCTATTCATTAAAAATTAAATATCAACAAAAATAAAAAAAAGAAATGAAAAGATTTATTTTTTCTTTGGTGGCGGTATTCATAGTGATTATCACAACCAGTTTGAGTTTAAAAGCTCAAAAAATTAATGTAACTGCCGAAAAATATTTTGGAAATATTGGTAAAGAGTATCGAACCCAATCCGATGCTTATCAGTTAGAAATTTGTCCTTTTGGAGAAAATGCTAATTTTGGGTTCTATCTCGGCAGCCTTTATCGCCAATTTGATGATTGCGGCATTACTAATGGTCGAATGACTTCTTGGGCGGGAGGATTTTCATTTAATTATTTAAGTGAAAATAATCTATTTTTCAAAATGAATCTTGGTTTAAGACAGGC
>CAZXPO010000003.1:7346-8889 GCA_964643165.1 uncultured Gammaproteobacteria bacterium
TATTCTCTTGAATATTCAATGTTGGTTAACGATCCTTCAACAAAGAACTCTTCATTTGTTTTTGGAGGAAGTATTGCTGTTTTTGGCGGAGATTATTTTTATCAAGATATGATAAAAATTTATGCTTACAATAAAAGTGGTGGTTTTCAACCAGGAACTTTTGTAGGAGTGAAGCTTAATGTTGTTCCTTTAGTTTTCCGGTTATGGAAGAAAGCTTGCTAAAAAAGGAGGGAGAAATGAAAAAGCCAATTAACTTAAGCGCAAAAACCAAAAACAGAATTTTCTTTTTAGTTATTTTTTTAGCTCTAGCTTTTTTAATTATTATTAGCTTTAAATCTTGCGGGGAAAGTAAACAAGAACCCAAGAATATTGAAGCCAAGCCAATAGTTAAAACGCCACAAAATCCTTATCCTTATTTATTTAAAATTGATTCCTTACAGGACGCTCTTGCTGATTTGCAAAAACAGCTAGATGAATGCAATGGATCAAAAATAAAAAAGGCGCCAGTAGTAAAAATAGTAAAAAAAAGAAAAAAAGCTCCAGTAGTTAGGGTGGAAAAGGTGGAACCAGTATTTGTTCCAGCTCCTAATGTAGAAGTTGACCTTCCTGAAAGAGGTTCTGTAAAAAATGAAACCAAATCACCAAAAAAAGAAAAGGTTTCTCAAAAAAAACTTTCCGTGCCAAAAAAAATTGAAGTTCAAAAAATTGAGCCGGAAGATGACAACTGTCCAACTTGTCCAACTAAGTATGGACGAATTCAAGTTGTTTATTAAATCTTTAACCCTTAAAATTTAAAAGCCGTTTCTCGCGAGACGGCTTTTTTCTTTAGTAAAATCTTGAAAAAGAAAAAAAGCTGTTCAAAATTAATTGAACAGCTTTTTATTTTTTTACCATTTATTTTTTACCAAGGAGGATTTACTCCGTTTGGTATGGTAAATGTTTGATTGCTGTTGTTTGGTCCCCAGTATGAACTTGCCCAGTAATGGTAAACATTACTCTGGCTCACACTTGGCAGGATGTTAAAAGTAATTCCATTATTAAAATCACTTTGATTAACGTCAACATACCAATGATAATCATTTGGATCGCTAGGGTCCTTAATCATGGTCACAACTTGAGTTCCACTTGGATATTGAATCTTTAATCCTGGACTCATTCCGGAGGTGACAGTGAAAGTTCCTGGGCAGGATTTCACATTGATTCTTAACTTGCCGTTGTTTAATCGATTAAGATTAATTAATTGATCGCCGATAGATCCTGGATCCCAAATAGGGAAGGTTCCATTAGCTCGACAGACAACATCCACGCAGCCGAATGAATTCCAACGGGTGAGAGAATGTTCATTTTCATTAACATTAGTGCTTAGTCTGGCCCAAATTTCTTGGCCATTTTGCATATTAATGATCGTGAACCTTTGGGTTCCGTCAGTTGTGAAGTAAACCCAACCATCGCTAGCTGGTGCGTTGATTTGTAACAAATTCCAACCGTTAGCATCGCCACGATAGCGGCAATCAGTTGAATAATTTGTACCAAATGCTTTAGC
>CAZXPO010000003.1:8989-19650 GCA_964643165.1 uncultured Gammaproteobacteria bacterium
GAAAGATTGAATATTTCCAGTACTTAAAGCACCAGATAATCCAAGACTAGTGTTCACTTGAACACTATCCTCAGCATCAATATTTCCGGAAAGGGAAATGCGAGCGGTTAAATTTTGCGGACCAGGATAGCCATCGCAGATTTCATCATACTCATCTCGACAAGAAATGAGTGCTGTTGCTGCAACTATTGCAACAAACAACAAAAAAATTACTCTTTTCATCTTCTAATATTATTTGATTTGTTAATATACGTTTTAAGATAACTTTTATCTCATAATCAGAACTTCTTTTTTGTTTTTTAAGAATTTCTGATGGCGAGATAAAAATTCGCCGTTTATTTTTTGGTGATCAAATTTTCGTATAGCTTTCTAGTATTCTCAGCAATAATGTCCCAGTTATATTCAGAATCAGCACGTTCGCGAAGTTTTTGACCAATCTCTTTTTTCAAATCTGGATTGCTTAATATTTTTAGCATTTTATCTTCCAGGTCTTTAATATTTTTATTTTCAAAAATTAAAGCTTTGCCGGCTACTGCTTCAAGGTTGGCTGGGATATCACTAACGATACAAGGCAAGCCATAAGACATTGCTTCCAGGAGGGCGACTGATAATCCTTCGTACTCTGATGGTTGGATAAAAGCGTAGGCGTTAGCATAAAGTTGAGCTAAAACTTTTCCGCTTTGATTGCCGGTAAAAATTATATTTGGATTATCGCCAGCCAATTTTTTTAATTCGGAAACATATTCATCAGTAAAAGCACCGCCGCCAACAATCACTAATTTTTTTTCGGTTGCTAATTTTTGATAAGCTTCAATTAAGTAGTGAATTCCTTTATGTTTTACCAGGCGAGAAATAGAAACAAAATATTCTCCCTTTTTTAAATTCCAAGAATTCAGTAAGTCGTCGTTAGTTTCAGTTACTTTTTCAGCACCATTTGGAATGTAAGTAGCTTCAACGCCGTATTTTTCTTTACTATATTTTTTTAGTTCTTCAGAAATGGTAATTACCTGATCGGCATAACGGCAGCCGATTGCTTCGCCTAGCTTGAGATACCAACGAGCAAGGCGTCCCCATTTTTGATGATGATAATCTTGGCAGTGAAAAGTAAAAACTACTTTTAGTTTTGGTCTAAATATTTTTATTAACAAAATCAGGGAAGACGGACCGACTGAATGAAAGTGTACAACATCCGGACGGCGACGGAAAATCAAATCCAAGCAAGCAAAAAAAGTATGAGAAATCGCGTCCAAGTTTTTGGTGCCGATACTTGGTAGATTAATTATATTTACCCCTTGATATTGTTTTAATTTTTTATCTTGATAATTATTTCTAGCATAAACAAAAACTTCTTGGCCGCTGTTGGCTAGACGAATCGCTAAATTTTCGACGTGTTTTTCCACGCCGCCATTTTTTGCTGGTATTCCTTTTTGTCCAATCAGAAATGCTTTCATAGATATAATATTACTTGACTCTTTATAGTACACCATTTCTCTTTTTTTGTCAATACCTTGAAGCAGTTTTTTATAAAAAAAATTTACCTAAAATTAAATAAAAAATTAATAAAAAAAATCCTCGAAATTTTTCAAGGATTTTGTAAAATTTTTTAACAAATTATTTTAATTTTTGGATTTTAGAGCCATTTGTTGCGTTTAAATATGGACATTAGGGCAATTAGTGAAATAGTCATAATGGAAATAATAATCCAAAATCCATGAGGATAGCCGACTATCGGCATGTCAGGGGTGTTCATACCAAAAATTCCAGTGACCAAGGTTAGGGGAAGCATTAAAACAGAAAAAATTGTTAGAGTTCTCATGATCTCGTTCATTCTGTTGTTCAAAAGGGATTCGTTGGTGTCATGAAGTGCCTCGATGGTGTCTTTCTGAATATCTAACATTTCCCAAATTCTTTTTGAGTGTTCAACCAAGATGTCGTAGTGTTTTTTGATTAACTCTCTTTCGACAATACTGCTGCGCATTTCGGTTAGGCGTTTCAAAATGTTTTTGTGATTCTGAAGAATTTTTCTTAAACTAATAATATTTCTTTTAACCGAAAGCATTTCTTCGGCGGCTTTTTTTTGGGTTCTGGAAAAAATTTGATCTTCTATCTCGTCAATTTTGACACTGTTCTGATCGATTAAGGGATAACAATCTTTCATCAAGCGATCCAAGATTTCATAAAGAAGCATCACTGAGGATTCATTTGAATAAGAAAGCAGAGAATTCTGAGATTCTTTGCAGTAATTAAAAAATTTTTCAATGGTTGGAATGTTGTTGTTGTGGACAGTAATTAAAAATCCGTGACCGACAAAAAATTCAATTTCCGCCGGAATGATTCGATTATTTTCGAAGATTGGAAAATGGAGAATCATAAAAAGATAGCCATTTTCTTCGAAAATCATTGGTCTTTGCGAAAAGGTGGTGGAAATTGAAGCTTCCAAGTTTGCCGGACTGAAATTGAAACGTTCTTTTAGGTAGTCAATTTCTTTTTGATTGGCACTGACGATGTTTATCCAACTGAGATCAAAAGGAGTGTCGGGGTTGTCGATGAATAGCTCCTCGATTTTTCTCGAAATTTTTTTGTGATTGGACATGAGGTCTTTTTTATAATAAGATTGAATGTTATTATTATAGCATATGGTAAATATCTTGGGAATAAATATTTCAACCTTAAACAGGGAAGAAGTGTTCAAAAAAATTACGGAGTTAATGAACGGAGGCCAGCACTATTTGGTGACCCCCAACCCGGAAATAGTTCTCGCTTCTCATCGGGATGAGGAGTATTTTTATATTTTAAATCAGGCAGATTTAGCTCCCGCTGACGGTTTTGGTTTGGTAATTGCCGGTCTTTTGGCTGGGGAAAAAATTCCACGCATTGCCGGTTCAGATTTGACACCGCAGCTCTTGGCAGAAGCTGAAGAAAAAAATTGGCCAGTTAGTATTTTAAATTGGCACGGCGGACTTTCCAGTGCGGCTGATATCCAAAAAATTTTGGGCGAGAAATGGCCGAAATTAAAATTTCAAATTATTGATTTGGAAAAAACTATTATTTTACCGGAAGAAATTATTGATTCTCTAAATCGTTTTGCACCAAAAATTTTGTTTTGTGCTTTTGGTGCTCCTTTTCAGGAAAAAGTTATTTATCATAATCTATCAAAAATACCTAGCATCAATTTGGCAGCCGGGATTGGCGGTTCTTTTGATTTTTTAACCAAAAAAGCAATTCGTGCCCCTAGAATTTTTCGCAAAATCGGGTTAGAGTGGCTATGGCGAGTTATTAAGCAGCCGAAAAGAATCAAGAGAATTTGGCGAGCAACAGCAGTTTTTTTGTGGAAAATATTTCTTTGGCGCTTCATTAATCCACATTGTTATCGTTCCAATGTTTCCTGTTTAATGGTGAGAAAAAATAACAATATTTGGGAAGCCTTACTGGTGGAAAGAACTGACTCGCGCGGACATTGGCAAATTCCTCAAGGAGGAACCGATGGCGAGAGTGTCGAGAAAGCTGGCCTGAGAGAATTGCGAGAAGAAACTGGTGTCAAAAATTTGGCAGTTCATGGAATCTTAAAAAAAGCTTTCAAATATCGTTTTATTCAAAATGATTATCGCGGGATCACCAAAGGGACGCCAAAACATTTTGATTATTGTGGTCAAAAACAATCTTTTTTGATTGCTGAAATGCTTAATCCGGAAGAAGAAATTAAAATAAATTTTTGGGATCATGCCGCTTGGCGTTTTGTGCCGCTGGAAAAATTAGTTGAAGAAGTTCATCCAGTCAGGAGGGAAGCGATGGAAAAAGTATTAAATTTTGCAAAAAAAGTTTTAAAATAAAAATATGACTAAAAAAAATAGATTACGTTTTGCTCCTTCACCGACTGGTTTTTTGCATGTTGGTAATTTGCGTACTGCTTTGTTCGGCTATTTGCTGGCAAAAAGCTTGGATGGAGATTTTATTTTACGCATTGAAGATACTGATCAAAAAAGAGAAGTGGAAGGAGCTGTGGAAAGCCTGCTCAAAATAACTGAATGGATTGGTCTCAAATTCAATGAAGGCCCGATGATTGGTGGTGATTATGGTCCATATATCCAAACCGAACGTTTGGATATTTATCGAAAATATTCCGAAAAATTACTTAATGAAGGAAAGGCTTATCGTTGTTTTTGTAGCGCTGAAAGATTAGAGGCGATGAGGCTTAATCAACAAGCAGAAAAACAAGCACCACGCTATGATCGTGCTTGTCGCGATATTTCTTTGGAAGAATCAAATATCCGCGCTTTGGCGGGAGAAACTTTTGTGATTAGGCAGAAAATGCCGCTAGAAGGAGAAATAAAAGTTCATGATGAATTGCGCGGCGATATTATTTTTAAAGCTGAAGATTTGGACGATCAAGTTTTGATCAAATCAGACGGCGTGCCAACTTATCAATTTGCCAGCGTTGTTGATGATCACTTAATGGAAATCACTCACGTTTCTCGAGGAGAAGAATGGATTCCATCTTTTCCCAAAAATATTTTGCTTTATGAATCATTTGCTTGGCAAGCGCCAAAATTTTATCACTTGCCATTAATTCTCAACAAGGGGGGCGGCAAATTATCAAAAAGACAAGGCGATGTTTTTGTGGAAGATTACCGCGCCAAAGGATATTTGCCGGAAGCGATTACCAATTTTTGCGCCTTGCTCGGCTGGCACCCAAAATCTGATCAGGAATTTTTTACTTTGTCTGAATTAGAAAAAGAATTTTCTGCCAACGGCATGGGAATTAGCCCGGCAGTTTTTGATTTGGAAAAATTAGATTTTTTTAATGGTTATTATATCCGCCAAAAAACAAATGAGGAATTATTGGAATTGTGTCGGGAATATTTACCAGAAAACGAAGATGAAAATTTTTTAATTGGCGTCATTTCTTTAATTAAAGATCGGATGAAAAAACTTTCTGATGCTAGCGAGCTTTCCGCTTTCTTTTTTGAATTACCAAATTATGAAAAAGAGTTGTTAGCTTGGAAATCTCTGAGCGTTGAAGACAGTATCCACAATTTAAAAGAAATAAAAGATGTTCTAAAAAACAATTCTATTGTTTGGACCAAAGAAAATTTGGAAGAATTAATTTTTTCCTGGTTAAAAGAAAATAACAAAAAAAATGGTGACTATTTGTGGCCATTGCGCGTTTCTTTATCGGGAGAAAAAAACAGTCCAAGCCCTTTTGAGATTGCCGCCGTTTTGGGGAGAGAAAAATCTTTGGAAAGAATTGAAATGTCGTTTACAAAAATATAGAAAAATGTTATAATTTGGAATGTAAGTATTTTATTATTTTTTATGTTTTATAAAAAACGTTTAAAAATTGCGGTTCTCGTCACTTTTGGTGTTGCTTTTTTGTTCTGTCCGCCCTTTGTTAGCGGAGTTAGTTATGATGAAGAAATAGATGCTCTGAATGCCAAAATTAAAGCCCAGCAAGATCAAATTTCAGCAATTCAAAAGCGCCAGCAAAACTATTCGTCTTTAATTGCTCAAAAAAGAGAAGAGCAGTCCAGCCTGAATAACCAATTATCCATTTTGGAAAATCGAGTCAGCAAGGCACAGCTTGATCTGGAAGAAACCAAGAGTCAAATTACCGAAACAGAATTAGAAATCAAAAAAGCCACTATTGATTTGGAAAATACCAATCGTTCTATTGAAAAACAAAAAGAAAATATTTCTTCACTACTAAAATTGATGTATCGCCAAGATCAAATTTCAACAATTGAAATTCTTTTAGCTAATGATTCTTTGTCTGAGTTTTTAAATCAGGCAAAGTATTTAGAAAACACCAGTGAAGAAGTTTCAAAAAGCCTAGAAGATTTAAAAACTAATCGTGAAAACATGTTGTCTAGCCAAGAGGCTTTAAGAGCCAAAGGTGCAGACTTGGTTAGCTTGAAGCAAAAGCTGGAAGAAAAAAAGAATAGTTTGGTCTACGAACAAAGTAACAAAGAACAGATTTTACAAGAAACAAAATATTCAGAACAGACTTATCAAAAACTTTTAGCTCAAGCCAAAAGAGAGCAGGCTGCCGCTGCTGCGGATATTGCCAATATGGAAAAAGTGGTTAGAGAAAAATTAGCCAAAGCAAATAAAATCTTGGACCCAAATGCAACCTTAAATTGGCCGGTTTCGAAAAACACCATCACCTCCACTTTTCATGATCCAGATTATCCTTTTCGAAAAAGCATTGGCGAGCACCCAGCAATTGATATCCGAGCTGCTCAAGGAAGCAATCTGCGCGCTGCTGCCGACGGTTATGTTGCTAGGGTAAAGTTTAATGGCGATTCCAGTTATGCTTACGTTATGATTGTTCATGGAAATAATTTATCAACCGTTTATGGACACGTTTCTGCAGTTTATGTGAAAGCTGATCAATATGTCACCGCTGGCCAAATTATCGGCCGTACTGGCGGAATGCCTGGTTCGGTGGGCTCTGGACCATTTTGTACCGGACCGCATCTTCATTTTGAGGTCAGAAAAAATGGCTTACCAGTCAATCCTTTAAACTATCTACCATAAAAAAAATAAAAAAAATAAAACAAACAAAAACAACCCGAGAAATCGGGTTGTTTTTTTGTTGAGGGAAAATTTATTTTTTGAGAGGATGAAACTTCTGTTGTTCAGCACGAGCATAATTATCGGAAGCATGAACATAACGCGTAGTGGTGTTTAAGGAATCGTGGCCCAACAGAACTTGAATTGCCACCGGGTTAGCTCCTGATTCAGCCAAATAGGTGGCAAAGCCGTGCCGAAGAGTGTGGGCGGAAATTGGCAAATTAATTCCCAATAATTCTCGGTATTGTTTTATTTTGTATTGTAAATAATTAGTCGAAATTTTCTTTTCCTGCGCTTCAGCATTCTGTCCGCGATAAGGAATAAAAGCAAACGGGGAAGAGTCGTTTCTAGTTTTTAGATAAGCTTCCAAATGCTCTTTGGCTCGAGGGGTGAGATAAACAAAGCGCTCCTTTTTTCCTTTTCCCAAAACAAAAACCCTCCCCTCGTCATCAACTTGTGAAATTTTCAAATTAATCAGTTCGGAAATTCTCATTCCGGTAGAGAAGAGGACTTCCAACATTGCTCGGTTACGCAAACCAATAAGATGGTCCTTTTCCAAGGCTACTGGCGATTCCAATAATTTTGACATTTCGTCAAGTTCAGCAATTTGGAGCTTCTTCTTGACAGTTTTGAGCATTTTAATCGCATCTGGAGAAACCGGGCAGGGATGGTCCATGTCGTTTAAATAACGAAAATAGCCCCTTAGAACCGAAAGAACACGATTAATTGAATAAGCGCCCAAACGAACCTTGGCGTCGTAATGCTGAGCAGTTTTGCGATCTCTGGAAGTTAGAAAAGCTTTGTATAGTAAAATATCTTTTTTGGTCAATTTTGAAAAAGATATCTGTGAATCAATTAAAAAATCTTCAAAGGTTTTGAGATCTCGTTCATAGTTATAAAGAGTCTCGGGGGAATAATTGTTTACTTTGAGATTTAGAAGAAATTCATCAAATAATGGCAAAATTTCAGTCATAAAGACGATGAGTTAAGTGTTAAATATAACTGAGTATAATATCTCTTACACTCAATTATACTGCAAGAAGAGTCAATAGTCAAATAAATAAAAGGCAATACCTGATTGCCTTCTTTAATAATGTTTTTAAGATTACTTGTCCAAAATCCGTTCCCTAGTGATAAGACAAGATTAAGCCCATGACATTTACTTCCGGCATAAACAATAAAATAATTTTGACGATAATTAGAAAGACGCCGATAGTGATCAGGCAGAAAAGAAAAATAGCAAAGCCGAAAATAAATTTAAAAAAACCCTCTGAGTTAAGCATATGTTTTTATGATTTTGAGCAAGGGAAGAGCTTACTTCCCTGCCTCTTCATTATTGGTATAAAAGACTTTATCGCCAAAGCGCAAATCAAAATATTTTATGTTTTTGAAATCTTCTTTTACTTTTTCTTTGCGCAAAATAATTAATTTGTTCAGTTGTTTTTCCTGAGGTTCTTTGATGCTAAACAATAAAAATGGTCCTTCTTTTAGGTTTACTCTCAAGGTTTCCGGATTTTTGTCGATAACAAATTTATCAATTTTTAAGTCGGTGGAATTATTAATCTTCTGATATAATTCTAGCATGAAATCCAAATATTGGCGATCCAAATCAATCTTACTATTGTCGTTTATTAGCCCTCGTTCATCACTAACTATCGGCAACTTACTGCGATCAGCACTCTGCACGCCTAATTCTTTAATTAAATATCCTTCAGGATCAATAAAATAACAGGAACCATCTGGGTTTTCTAAAATCAAAGAACAGGAACGTTCGCTAATACTGACAACAATTGTGCTTGGTATTTTTTTTGTTACCTTAACGTCTGAAAAATTATAATTAGTTTGAATTTTTTCCGCCAAATTTTTTGGAGAAAAAATAAATAAATTGTTTTGTTTGAAGATAAGCCATCGCCACTCCCCTCCTTGGTTAAAAGCTAGATTGCTTATGTCGGCGCTGTTTATTCTGGTTAGGCCCTTAACTTCAATATTTTTAATATTAAAAATGGAGGAATAAAAAAATAAATAAAACAAAGCGAGCGTTGAAAAACCAAAAATGATCAAACTTATTTTTAGTCTTTGAGAAATTTTTTGTTCCCTTTTGGCGCGGCGATTAAAAAACGGGTTATCGAATTTTCGATTTTGATAATCTTTTTTGATGGCCTTCTTTCTTTTTTTGATAGTAGCCAAATAATCGCTTTTTGTTTGTTTTTTTCGGTCGTACATAGAAATTATTTTAACACTTCCCTGCGGATTCGGCTATCGAGGTTTGTTAGGATTTCATAAGGAATCAAATGAGCGGTCTTGGCTAAATTTTCTAAAGAATTCTGTTCGCCCTTATTCCAGGAAATAATTTCTACCTGGCTGCCCAATCGAATTTTCTCTTCGTCAATTTTTAAACAAGAAAGATTCATGCAAATTCGGCCAGCTACTGGCGCCAAAAAATTTTTATTTCCACTAAAAATTCTAAAAGCGGCCTTGTTGGACAAATTTCTTGGCAAACCTTCATGATAACCAAAAGGAATAATTGCTAATTTTTCTTTTTTTTCGGCTTGATAGGTTTCGTTATAAGAAACGCTTTCTCCTTTCTCTATTTCTTGCAAAGAAACAACTTGCGACCAAACTTTTAATGCTGGCAATAAGGCTTTAGCGGCCTCAAAATGAGAGTTATCCGGAGAAAAGGGATTGTAGCCATAAAAAGCCAAACCACAACGAAAAGCGTTCAATCTTGGGTTTTGCAGAGTAAAAGCGCCGGCAGAATTTCCCAGATGAATAAATTCAGGATAAATTTTATTGTCATTCAGAATATCTAGACAGGCCATGAAATTTTGCTCCTGTTTTTTATTTAGAAAAGAATCGCTATCAGCAGAAGCTAAATGTGAACAAAGTCCAGTTATTTTTACTTTTTTTAGGACTTCTTTATTCCTTGATAAAAAAGCCGGCAAATCTTTGATTCCTTCGCGGTTCATTCCGGTATTTACGAAAAGATGAAGACGCGGTTTGGAAAATTTGTCAGCTAAAAATTTGATGGTTTCGTCATTATAAACACAGAATTCTGTTTTTTTTGGTCGGCAGTAAAGATAAGCCTCCTGTGGCATTTCACCAATTAACAAAACTTTTCCCGGAAAATAACGATAAGCAATCTGCGCTTCCGGAAAAGAATCAACAGCAACCATTTTTATGTTTAGCTGCTTAGAAATCTGACAGAGTTCTTTGAGACCGTGGCCATAAGCATTGGATTTTAAGACGGGAATAATTTCTGCTTGTGGTTGAAGATTTTTTAGTAAACGAAAATTAGCCGCTAAACGTTCAGCAGATATTTGAATTTTGTTGAGAGGTTGATAGTTTGGTTTACGAATTTTCTTCAAAAAAGAAATTAGCATAAAAAGCGATTAATCCAGGGCTTCAACTTTTCCTTGGCCTTGATTTATTTTATCAAAATCCAAGGCGCTTGTCATACTTTTTAAATTGCCGCTTAATTCAGTGTCTGCTTCCAGGTCATCAGCACTATAGCGAATACTGTTTACTAATTCGCAATTTTTACCAACCTGTTGAATAGTTGGCGTGAGGGAAATTTCCATCCCTGCCGAATAGGAAGATTTTTCTTTGGCTAAAGTATTAACGCGCCAGACTAGGAGGTGACGGTCTTCTTGATAGGAAATGGTGCCGGCACTAAGAGTTTTGTTGCCGGTAAAAACAACATTGCTTGGTAATTTGGCGCTCATTAAAAAATTATCAACTTCATTACCATTATTTTCGGCTTTGAAAAACAACCAATAAGTCGTTGGGATAGTCGCAATTGGCGGGATTGGTCCAGAACCCAACTGATCTCCTTGTAAACTGTTATACAAAACACTTGCTTGAACCTTTAGATTGCTGGGTGTTTTTTTGGGTTTTTTAACAATCGGAGTTTCTGTCGCCTGCGTGGTGCTTGCTGGCTCTCTGTGAATTGGAGAATTTGCACCAGTGTTTACTGGTTGATAAAACCGAAGAAAAAGAAGAACACCAGACAAACAAATAACAGTTGACAGTAAAAAAATATCAACGCTTAAATGAAAATAACGGTCGCGATAAAATTTTTCATAGCGATTATT
>CAZXPO010000004.1:0-6923 GCA_964643165.1 uncultured Gammaproteobacteria bacterium
GCTTTACCTTCAATTAATACTGGTTTAAAAGCTTGGATACCAAGACGATGCAAGGTAGGAGCACGGTTCAGCAACACATAAGCATCACGAACCGTTTCTTCTAAAATATCAAAAACTTCATCATGCCCAGCTTCGATGTAACGAGAAGCGCTGCGGACATTATGAACAATTTCTCTTTTAATTAATTGGCTGATAATAAATGGCTTAAATAATTCAATCGCCATGATTTTTGGCAAACCGCATTGATCCAGGTTTAATTTTGGATTAACCACGATTACTGAACGGCCAGAATAATCGACACGTTTTCCAAGCAAGTTTTGGCGGAAACGTCCTTGCTTTCCTTTTAAAGAATCAGCCAAAGATTTCAGTTGTCTTTTTTGCCCAGTAGAAGCAGTAACGGTTTTGCTGTGGCGAGCAGAGTTATCAATCAAAGCATCAACTGCTTCTTGCAACATGCGTTTTTCGTTGCGGCAGATAACTTCTGGAGCATTCAAATCAACTAATTGTTTCAAACGATTATTGCGATTAATAACCCGGCGATATAAATCATTCAAATCAGAAGCAGCAAAACGTCCTCCATCAAGAGCAACCATCGGGCGCAAATCTGGCGGAACAACTGGCAAGACATTCAAAATCATCCATTCTGGACGAATATTGTTGTTGCGAAAACTTTTTAGAAGTTTTAAACGTTTGATTAATTTGTCTTTTTTGGACTCAACCGCATCAACTAGTTTTTCTTCTAATTTTTCAACGCTTTTTTCTAGATCAATTTTTTCTAATAATTTGCGAATAGCACCGGCACCAATGCCAGCTTCAAAAATATGGCCAAATTTCAAACTTAAGGATTGATAACTTTGCTCAGAAATTACTAATAGCGGTTTCAATTCTTTTAGTTCTTTGAGAGTGGTATTGAATTCTTCGTCTAGTTGTTTGATTTTTTCCTCTTTTAATTCACCGCCTTCTTTTTCGATGCTTTTCTTTTTTGATTTGTATTCATTCTTGATTTGTTCAATAGTTGCTTCTTTCAAATCTTCATCAACTTCAGTGACGATAAAACTGGCATAATAAATAACTTTTTCTAAGGATTGGATGCCGAGATTTAATAATAATCCGATTTTTGAAGAAACACCGCGCAAAAACCAAATATGAGTAGCTGGGACTTGCAGAGTGATGTGACCCATTCTTTCACGACGAACAATACTGCGAGTTACTTCAACGCCGCACTTATCACAAATGATTCCTTTGTAGCGGATTTTTTTGTATTTGCCGCAAGCACATTCCCAGTCTTTGGTTGGACCAAAAATCTTCTCACAGAAAAGGCCATCCTTTTCAGGCTTCTGAGTGCGATAGTTAATCGTTTCCGGACGAATAACTTCACCGAAGGACCAGGCCAAAATATTTTCCGGGCTGGCTAACTTCAAGCGGATAGCATCGAAATCGCTAGTTTTGATTGGATTTAACATATATTTTTATGAAGCGATAAAATTAGTAAAAATGAGAAGATTTTATTCTTCGATTAATTCTGACGCTGAATCTTCGTTTGTTTCTGGTTCTAAATTTTCTTCCAATTCCGCCATTTTTTCCAAACTTTCAGCATCAGCAATAATTTCCGGATTTTCTACGGCAAATTTTTCATCTTTCGGTTTACCTTTTTCTTCTTGAGCAAAAACTTCCGCCGGAGTTTCTTTCGGAACTTCCAGAACTTCATTATTACCCAAGAGTTCAACATCTAAACATAGGCCTTTCAATTCACGAATCAAAACATTGAAAGATTCAGGAACATTGAGTTTTTCAATTTCTTCGCCCTTAATAATTGCTTCGTAAGCTTTGCTTCTTCCAGGAACGTCATCGGATTTAATGGTTAAAATTTCTTGCAAAGTATGAGCAGCGCCATAACCTTCCAAAGCCCAAACTTCCATTTCTCCAAAACGCTGTCCACCGAATTGAGCTTTTCCACCCAAAGGTTGTTGAGTAATGAGAGAGTATGGTCCAATTGAACGTTGGTGAATTTTATCTTCAACCATGTGGTTTAGTTTCAAAATGTATTTGTAACCAACAGTAATTTTGTGATCATAAGCTTCACCAGTTTTTCCATCAAAAAGGGTCACCTTTCCATCTTCCGGCAAGCCAGCTTTTTTCAACTCTTCCCTAATCTGATCTTCAGTAACACCATTAAGCGCTGGTGTGGCAACACGATAACCTAATTTTTTTGCAGCAAAGCCAAGATGGGTTTCTAGCAACTGCCCCAAATTCATACGAGAAATAATACCCAAAGGAGAAAGAATAATATCCACTGGAGTTCCATCTTCCAAATAAGGCATATCTTCTGCTGGAACAATCTTGGAAATAACCCCTTTGTTTCCATGACGTCCAGATGTTTTGTCTCCAACTTGAATTTTTCGAAGATTAGCAACAGAAATTTGAATTGATTTCAAAACACCGGCAGATAATTTATCTCCATCTTCACGAGAGAATAATTTGATATCAACAACTTTTCCATGCTCACCATGTTCAAGATAGAGAGAAGAATCACGAACATCTTTTGCTTTGTCGCCGAAAATCGCACGTAATAATTTTTCTTCAGCTGATAAAGTAGTTTCACCTTTTGGGGTAATCTTTCCAACCAAAATATCACCAGAAGAAACTTCAGCGCCAATACGGATAATACCTTCTTCGTCCAAGTTTTTTAATTTTTCTTCACTGATGTTTGGAATGTCGTTGGTGATCATTTCTGGACCAAGCTTGGTATCGCGAACATCAATAGTATAATTTTCAATATGAATTGAAGAGAGAGTATCTTTGCGAACCAAATTTTCAGAAATAATAACCGCATCTTCGTAGTTGTATCCTTCCCAAGTCATGAAAGCAACCAATAAATTTCGGCCCAATGATAGTTCTCCTTTATCGATACAAGGACCATCTGACAAAACATCTCCTTTTTTTATTTTGTCGCCAACATTAATTGTTGGGTGTTGATTAATGCAAGTAGAGGAATTGGAGCGCAAAAATTTGTTTAGGTTGTAGCGAGTAATTTGGCCTTTTTTGTCGACTGTTTCAATACAAACTGAATCAACACGAACTGCTTCTCCGTCATCACTAGCAATCACTACATGTCCGCTATCACGAGCGGCGCGAGCTTCAACTCCTGTGCCGACGACTGGTGTTTCAGCTTTTACCAAAGGAACAGCTTGACGTTGCATGTTTGTGCCCATCAATGATCTCTGTCCATCGTTATGTTCCATGAAAGGAATCAAACTGGTGGCAATAGAAATAATTTGATTAGCGGCAACACCGACAAAATCAATTTTGGCAGTTTCTTCTGTTGCTGGTTCACCAAATTTTCTCACTTCAAATTTGCTTACCAAAATCTTGCCAGTTTCATCCATTGGAATTGTGGCATCAGCAGTGATGAATTTTTCTTCTTCAAAAGCGTCAAGATAAACAATTTCATTAGTCACACGGCTGCCAGTTTTTTCGTGGACAATTTTTCGATATGGAGTTTCTAAGAAACCATAAGAATTCAAACGAGAAAAACTAGCCAAGTGGCCAACCAAACCAATGTTCGGACCTTCCGGAGTAGCAATCGGACAAATACGACCATAGTGAGTAGTGTGAACATCGCGAACATCAAAGCCGGCTCGTTCACGAGTTAAGCCTCCAGGACCCATCGCACTCAAGCGACGTTTGTGTTCCAATTCAGCAAGCGGATTGGTTTGATCCATGAATTGAGAAAGTTGAGAAGACATGAAGAATTCTTTTACTACCCCAATTACTGGACGAGCATTGATTAATTTTGTTGGTGTGATTCCTGAAATATCAGAAGTGGACATTCGATCTTTAATGATGCGTTCCATTCTAGCCAAACCGACACGGAAACGATTCTGGATTAAACCGCCAATAGCGCGAACGCGACGATTTCCCAAGTGATCAATATCATCTTCTGGTTCCTTAGTGATATTTAAACGAATAACTTCTTTGATAATCAAAACCAAATCTTCTTTGCGCAAAACACGATTTTCTTTTTTGTTTGGCAAATCCAATTCAAAACGGCGATTTAATTTGTAGCGTCCAACGCGGCCAAAATCATAACGATCAAAGCGGCAGAACATTGATTGAATAAGTTGGCGAGCATTTTCTGAAGAAGCCAAATCTCCTGGACGGATTCTTTTGTATACTTCTTGCAAACCTTCTTCTTCAGTCTTGGCGGCATCTTTTTCAATAGTTGCTTCCAAGAAACCGATTTCATCTGGGGTTTTTTTCAAATCAACATCTTTGAAAAGATCAATTAAAGTTTTGTCGTCAACATAACCAAAAGCACGCAACAAAGAAGTCACGGCAACTTTTCTCTTGCGATCAATACGAACCCAGAGAACTTTGTTTTGATCTGATTCAATTTCCAACCAAGCACCGCGATTAGGAATAATTTTTGCACCATAGCATTTTTTTCCCTTCACGAATTCGGCAGTAAACATTACACCGGCACTACGGATTAATTGAGAAACAATAACCCTTTCAATACCATTAATAATGAAGGTTCCTTTGTCAGTCATGATTGGGAAATCTCCCAAAAATACTTCTTGAGAAATTGCCTGATTGGTTTTTTTGTTTAAGAGGCGAGTTTTGACGCGCAAAGGTGCCTCATAAGTAATATTCTTTTGACGGCTTTCGGTTTCATTGAATTTTGGTTCGTCAAGATAATAATCTTCTAAATAAAGTTCCAAATCGCGACCAATAAAATCGGAGATCGGATTAATTTCATCGAAAAGCTCAGCAAGGCCTTCTTCCAAAAACCAGCGATAGGAATCTTTTTGAATCTCAATTAGGTCAGGCATTACCATCACTTCTTGATGATTACCAAAAAATTTCCGACCTTCGTTTTTCTTTTCGGATTTTATATTGGTCTGGGACATAAATTTATATAAAAAAATTTATAAACTAGTTAAAAAAATTTTATTTCCAACGACTAATCCTTATCAACAAAAAAATCTCAAAGCCAGTCGGTTTGAGTTAACGATGTTGGAAATTATAATTGATTTTGAGTAATCACGGAACGAAAGCCGCCCAAAAAAGATAAAAGACCTGGCGCGCATGGTTTTTTATTTTTTGCAGGGTGGAAATATTTTCTGTCCTAAATTGTCTTGATTCTTATAATATAAAATTATTTATAATTTGTCAATACACAATTTATCCACAAAATATCAACTGAGTAAGTTGCTCAATTCTTCTTTGGCCACCAAACGATCATCCCAAGGTATTTTTTCGTTATTCTTAGAACAAATAAACTGTTCGCCGCCCTTTCCAGTAATCATTACCAAATCTCCTTCACGAGCTTCTTCAAAAGCACGGCGGATAGCTTCCCTTCTATCAATAATTTTTAGCAAATTTTCGCTAATTATTTTTCCTTTTTCTTCTGCTCCAGCTGCAACCTGATCAATAATTTCTTGAGGGTCGTCATCATAAGGATCCTCATTAGTAACAATAACCAAATCGGCTCTTTCTCCGGCAATTCCTCCCAAGATTGGACGACGGGCGGCATCTCTGCCTCCACCAGTTGAGCCAAGAACGTGAATAATTCTTTGATGAGGGATTAATTCCATTGTGTCATAAAGTTTTTCCAAAGCGCGCGGTTCAAAAGCGTAATCAACCAAAACAGTGAAATTCTGGCCAGCATCAACTTTTTCCATCTTTCCCACCAAACCAGAAACCTCCGCCAAGCCAATCTGCGCTTTTTCCAGAGGAAGGTCCAAACCGGCACAAACTGCCAAAACAGCAGCCGAATTTTGAGCATTAAAAGCTCCCAATAATTTCAAAGACACTTCCTGACCAAAAGACGTCTGTTCTTTTCGTGAAACGGCTCGTTCTAAAGGGAAAAATTCAAAAGAAGTTCCAGCAACTGATGGTCTAACATTATTAAAATAAAATAATTCTAAATCTTTAGTAGTTGATTCGGAAAATTTGCTTAAATCAGCTTCACCAGGTTGGCCAAACAAAAAAGCAATTTTTCTCTCACTCCAAAAATTTAAAAAATAAGGCGCATTTTCATCGTCACCATTAACCACAATTGTTTTTTTGACTCGATTAAAACCTAATTTTTGAATCTGGCTTTTTGGATTAATAACTTTTTTCTGGTCATTAATATACTTGGTGCGGCAAAAAGATAAGTGTCCGAATAATCGTCCTTTGGCAGCTTTGTAGTTTTCAAAACTACCATGAGATTCTAGATGTTCAGGATACAAACCGGTAAATAATAAAGAGTCAAAATTAATAAAACGATGGCGGAATTGGCGGATTCCTTCCGAAGTACTTTCAATAATTGCAAATTCACAGCCATTTTTTACCATTTTTCGAATCATTCGCTGAGTAAAAAACCGCCCAACCATCGTCATTTTTTTGTCATTCAGCCATTCTTTGTTGCCATCGGAAAACATGGCTGTAGAAGTATAGCCAACTTTGTAGCCCATTGCTCGCAAAGCGCGAGCTAAAAGATAGACCGTGGAAGTTTTTCCAGTGGTTCCAGTAATACCAATCACAATTAAACGATCTGAAGGAGAGCCATAGACCATTACCGCCGCAAAACTAAGAATAAAATGATAAATCGGCTGGAGAGCAAGAAATAACTTGCGAGGAATTAATTTTTTTATTTTGTTTAACATACTGAATAATTCTAGCGCAAAAGGTCCAAAAAAGCAAAAAAAGACATGCTTATTAAACATGTCTTCTTAAAAAAATAACTAGTGAGAAAAATAATCCTCTTCATCCAAAAATGGTGGCTTTTTTTCTTTTTTTATTTCTTTCAAATCCTCCCTTTCTTCCTCTTCATTCTCGCGAATATCATCCAAAATTTCTTCTTGATATTCTTCGCTAGTTTCTGGTTCGTCTTCTAGTTTTTCTAGTTCTTCTTCTGCAAAAATACTTTCTTCTTC
>CAZXPO010000004.1:7023-18741 GCA_964643165.1 uncultured Gammaproteobacteria bacterium
GATTGATGTCCAAAATCTAAAACTCCATCATCACCTTCATCATCGCCACCCAAATAATGTTCCGGCGCTACGGAATTAAGACGACTATGAACAGGGGAAACTGGAATACTAGCCTCAAAATCATTTTCAGAAATCAAAATTTCACGAGGCTTTGATCCATTGGATGGGCCAATCATTCCGGCATCTTCCATCATATCCAAAATTTTTGCCGCGCGACCATAACCAATACTAAGACGGCGCTGCAATAAGGAGGTGGAAGCCTTGCCAGCCTTGATGACTATTTCTTTGGCAGCATCCAATAAATCATCTTCATCACCATAACTACCATCCATTCCAACCCCAGCTACCCCGCCAACTTTTTGTCTCTCAGTCACACCGTCCAAATATTCAACTTCGCCGCTCTTTTCTTTGATGTAATTAATAATATCTTTAATTTCTTCATCACTAACATAAGCGCCCTGAATGCGTTTTGGTTTTGATAATTCAGGTGTGGTTAAAAGCATATCTCCTTGACCTAATAACTTTTCCGCTCCAGAAATATCCAAAATTGTTTTTGAGTCAACCAAAGAAGTAACAGCAAAAGCAATACGAGCCGGAATATTTGCTTTGATTAAACCAGTGATAACATCCACACTTGGACGTTGAGTAGCAAGAATTAAATGAATGCCGACCGCCCGAGACATCTGAGCCAAACGAATAATCGCGGCTTCCATATCTTTTCCGGCAGTCATCATGAAGTCTGCCAATTCATCAATCACAAAAACAATGTATGGCATTTTTTCTTTGGCGTCAGCATTGTAGCTGGCAATATTTTTTTTGCCGCAACTATTCAAAACGTCATAACGGCGATTCATTTCGTTCAAACACCACTTCAAAGCATTAATTGTTTTACCAACCTCGGTAATTACCGGCACCAAAAGATGAGGAATGCCATTATAAATAGGCAATTCCACCCTCTTCGGATCAACCATAATAAAACGCAAATCTTCCGGATTGTTTTGATAAAGCAAAGAAACAATAATCGTGTTCAAACAAACTGATTTTCCAGAGTTGGTTGCCCCGGCTACCAGCAAGTGCGGCATGCGAGTAATATCATAAATCCAAGAAGTGCCGGAAACATCTTTTCCGAGAGCAATCATTAAATTGTTTTTTCGTGTTTTGAAAACATTATCATCCAAAATTTCTCGCAAACCAACGAGAGCCTTGGCTTTGTTTGGCACCTCCACCCCAATCAAGGATTGTCCAGGAATTGGCGCTTCGATACGAATTGGATGAGCGGCTAAAGCTAATGATAAATCATTATTAAGTGTGGTGATGCGAGAAACTTTCACTCCCTCAGCCGGCTTAAAAGTATATTGAGTAACAGTCGGTCCAACTTTGGTTTCACCCATTTCAACCATGATACCGAAATTTTCTAAGGTATGTTTAATTTTTAGAGCACCTGAAGAGGTGTCACCACTAACCGCTTTACTTGTTTTGTTATTTAATAATTCCAGAGGGATATCAATTTTGACCGTCTTTTTCGGCCAAACAATTTTCTCCTGAGTTTTTTTCTCTGTTTCTTTAAATTTTGCCGGAACAATCTCATCGTCATCTTCTTCTTCCTCTTCCCCTTCATCTTCTTCGTGATGAGCTTGAACTTCTTTTTGCTGCCAAGTAGTTAAAATCTTTTTGCTCAAAGCTTGCGCCTTTTCTTTGGCGGCTGACACTTCACCTTCTTCATCTTCGTTATCATCTTCATTTTCAATATTCTTGTTGGATAAGGAATTTAAAATTTTCGCCCAGATACTTTCTCGACCAATTATTTTGGAAAGTGAAGTATTAAAAATAATAACCAATGAAGACAAAAATAGGCAGCCCAAAATTAGAACGCCGCCCCAAAAACCAAAAAGATAAAAAGAAGCCCGTGATAATCCCCAGCCGACATAACCGCCGCCAGAACCAGCAAGGGCAGTTTCTTTCCAGAGGGACTGTTCATAAAAAAAATGAAACAAGGTTTGAATGGAGACAAAAAGTAAAAGAAGTCCAAGATAATCTTTAAATTTAATTTGATATTTTTTATTCAAAGATAAAAGACCGCCCCAAGCCAAGAAAAAAAACGGCACCAAATAACGGCCGAAACCAAAAATTAAACCAAGCCAATGAGCAATAAATTGACCGAATTTACCAGATAGGCCAAAAAGTCCTAAAAAACTTAACAGCCCAAAAGCAAAAAGAATCACAATAAAAATACTTTTTTTCGCTCGATCATCCAATTCCAAATGAGGCGTAGAAATATATTCTAAGGGATCTTTTTTTTGAGATTTTTTTCCATTTTTCTTATTCATATCAAAATTATAGCAATTAGCCTGGTTTATCTCAACACTCGATTAATAAATTCCGCCTGGCGTTTTTTTATTAAGTTTCTTTTTCGAGTAAATTTTTTCAAATAAAAATCTTGCTGCTTCATCACTTCTTGAGCCTTTTTTAATAATTTACCTTTTTTTAAATCTCCTAATTCAACCACCAATTCTGGACAATTAATAAAACGGGCGAAATTTCGATTCCTTAAATCATAAGCGACATTAATTTCCGGAGTCAGAGCGCCAAAAGCTAAAACGCAGGAATGCAGCATCATACCAATCACCAAATCTAATTCTCCATAAATATATTTTTGCTCTTTGGCTGAAAGATCGACTAATTTTAATCCTTTTATTTTTAATTCAGGATAAATATTGTCTTCTCCTGGATGATGTTTTAAATAATAAATTGTCGCGCCGAATTTTTTTTGAAAATATTCAGCAGTTTCCCGATAAGCCTTTAAAATATCTTCACGCCAAGGACCGAAACCGAGCCAGCCGGAATAATTTAGATTTAAACCAATTTTCAAGCCTTCAGCTAATTTAAAATTTTGAGGAACAACTTCTGCCAACAAAACAGCTGGGTCGCCAATAACAGAAATTTTTTCATTTTTTATGCCCTGCTTAATTAAAAATTTTTTAGTATAATTTTCCCTAACTCCAACCAGTTCGGCTTTTTTGACCAAAGAAACAATACTTTCAGTTTCTGTTTTGGTTAAGCTTCTAGCACCAACCTCTCGAATATAGCCGACACCAAAAATAACTAACGGCTTTTTTAGGCCGGCAATCATTTGTTTATTGAAAGGTAAAAAATAGCGGTAAAAAACACCGCCGCCGCCAAAAATAATTACATCGGCTTGATTGAGGCGAGCCAGTTCTTTTTGATTATATTCTTTTAAAACTTCAATTGGAAAATCTGTAATTAAAGCTCCGGGAAATCTTTTTTGCAAAGTATCAGCCACCGCAATAACAATCGCCAAATCACCCTTGTTATCCTTATCCCAAACATGAATGTGAGCGATTTTTATTTTTTTCATAATCAATTTTTAGTTTTTATAATTAATCATCAAGTCCTGCGCTCGACGATTACTTTTTTGACGTTCACGAATTGCAGCTAATAATTCTTGTCCGTTAACCGGAGAGGCGTGATGGTTAAGAAACCAATATACTGCTGTGCGCAAAGCAGTCCAATCGTAATAAAGATTAATTCTCTCTTGCAAATTATCATCTAACTTCTTGCCGGCAGCAGCTAAATATTCTGACAAAAAAAGAATTTTCATTTCTTTGGCAAATGCCAAATCTTCCACTTTGCGAACAATCTTATATTCTATTTGCTGAATAAAAGCTCCCAAATCACGGGCAAAATCAGCTGGTGAAAAATCTGTGAAATCAATCAGGCCAATTTTATTTTTCCCGATCTTAATAATGTTTTCCGGATGAGCATCGCCATGAATTAATGATTTTTTTTCAGGTAATAATCTTTCTTCATCTGCCGCGCAAGACTGATAGAGCTCAATCAAATCTTCATATTCATTATTTTTAAAACGTTCTTTCAGTTCTGAATAAATAAATTTCTCACCAGGCACTACGGAAGAAATTTTTTGGTTATCAGAATTAAAAGAAAAGCTTTCATCAATTGGAAGTTGATGAAGTTTGGCAAACATTTTGGCAGCTCCGGAAATCAAAGAGGCAATAGCTGCTTTGTCTCTTTTTCTAATATAATAAAGAAGTGTTTTTCCAGGCAAAGCGCGATAAAAAGTAGCGCGAAATTCTTCTGAATAAAAAAGCGGCCGTGGTAGTTTTATTTCTGTTCCGGGAAGTTCTTTCTGCCAGAGATAGCTTAGGGTGTCTAAAATATTTTTCCGCGGTTCATCACTATGCGCAGAACAGACAATTTGCAGTTTTTTTTCTTCGCCATTTTTATCAACAAAAAATAAATCATAACCGAAAACAGCGTGATAAGTAGAATCCCAAATTAACTTTTTGTATGGGTTGATAATGATTTTTTTAATTTCTTTGATTTGCGGATAATAAAAAGGCAGTTTCTCACTAAACAGTTTTAAAACGTAATTATCATCTAACAGGGAATAAATCTTATTCATAAATTAAAAATATTTTTGCCAATGTTTTGACCAAGCCAAAGAACGAATGCGAGCAACTTGTTTTTCAGCATTAATTTTTTGACGGCGAGTTTTTTTGTTTTCTAAGGATCTCACGGCGCGCAATAAATCATTAACCCCTCGTTCAAGCTCATCCGGACTCCAAGCCAGCGGACCAAAATGTCTTGAAAAATCATGGCCGCTTGACCACCACCAAGCACAACTTGCTAGACCACGAGAAAGGTGCCAGCGAGCCCAAAAAAATCCACTATCTTTTTGATTTTCATGCACCGCTTTGATGACTAAATTTGCTAAACCCCAAAGAGCGCGATGAATTTCATTTTTTTTGCCTCTCCATAATTCATAAGGATTTTTTGCCAGTAGTTCTCTCTCACTACTTTCCCAAGAACAAGAACGTAAAATTATTTTTTCCGGACTAATAGTTGAAAGAATAAATTCACTAATTGTTCCTGTCATCATTCCCGAATTTTTAACCACTTTTTCCAATTCAGCGCTTTGGTCTTCATGGCGCAAGCCATAAAGTTCAGCATCGCTGGCGGTGATGATTGTTTCTTTTCTTTCAGTTTCCAAGGAGCGCTGAAAATGATCGGGAGCGTATTTGGTTGACCAGGCGCGATTGCGAAAAACTATTTTTAAACCGCTTGCTTGGTCTTGGTAGGTTTTTAGAGCATTAAAATCTTTTTTATTTTTTGGACTAAACGCAATTGGATCCAAAATTAAATATTCATAACCAAGATTTTTTATAATTTTTGCCACTGCTCCCGAATACGCCATTTCCGGCAAAAAAAATCCTTTCGGACGAGAAGTATCCAAATATTTTTTTAATATTTTTTCCTGCTCTTTAATCTGAAAAATAATTTCTTCTTCTGGAAGCAAAGGAAGAAAAGCATGATAAGCGGCCGTGCCGACAATTTCGATTCTTCCTGATTTGATTAGTGGTTTTAGGCGCTGAGCAAAATCATCCAAACCAAGTTCGGACATTCTTTCTAGCAAACACCCAGAAACATTAATCGTCATTCGCAAATTTGAATTTTCTTCAAAAAGACGCAAAAGGCGGAAATAACTTTTTTCTGCCGCTTCTTTGATTATTTCTCCTTCAATATTCGCCGGCTGATAAAAATGTAAAAAACTGAACCATTTCATAAATTAAAAGCGTAAAGTTTTTCTATATAATTCAACATATTTGCGAGCTTGAATTTCCCAGCTGTTAGATTTTTTCATCACACGCTTCACAAATTCTCGCCAATCTTTTTTGTTTTTATAGTTTTCCAAGGCACGAATAATGGCGCCATAAAAAGGCCAAACATCTTCCGATTTGAAAGTAAAGCCGCTGCCTCTCTTGGTGGCTGGCGAATAATTTTCTACCGTATCATAAAGACCGCCAATTTCACGAACAATCGGAATGCAGCCATAACGCATAGCAATTAATTGATTAATCCCACAAGGTTCATGATTTGAAGGAAGCAAGAAGAAGTCCGATCCAGCATAAACTAAGGTTTCGTATTTTTGATTGGCTTCATGGGAAGGAATTAAAACCATTTTTTTCGGATGTTTCTTGGCAATTTTTGCCAGCTCTTTCAAATAATTTTTATCACCGGAGCCGATAATAATAAATTGGATATCAAGTTTTAATAAAGCTGGCATTAAAGCAATAATCAATTCAAAACCTTTTTGAAAAGTTACCCGGGAAGTGGTGCAGAAAATCGGTACGTTTTCATCTTCCGGCAAACCAAAATGTTTTTGCAAATAAATTTTATTTTCTTTTTTTGTTTCCGGATTAGCAAAAGAATATTTTTTAAAAATCGCTTCATCCTTTTCCGGATTATAAGCATTATAGTCAATGCCGTTAATGATGCCGAATAAACGATCTTCGCGTTTTTTGAGAATCCGATTCAAGTCTTGCCCGAATTTTTTGGTTAAAATTTCATTGCGATACTGTTCGCTCACTGTGTTCACAACATCGGCGGACATAATTCCCCGTTTGGCAAAATTAATTTTTTCAATGGCCGGGTCGGCAATGTGCGGTAATCTTTTGCGGCCAAAATCTCTTTCGGTGGTTGGAATTTCCCACCAATTATGGCCGAGCTGAAAAATTAAATTATGGATGGTAAAGATTGTTTTTGATTTTTTTAAAGTTTTTGAATAACGAAAATCATTTTTCAAATAATAAGGGATTAATCCGGTTTGCCAATCATGGCAATGCACAATATCGGCTTCAAATTTTAATAAAGAAACTAATTTTAAAGCGGCAACACTAAAAACCAAAAAGCGCGCGTTTTCTTTGTCTGAACCATATATCTGTTTAGAACGGGAAAATAGCGCAGGTTGCTCAACAAAATAAACTGGCAGGCCATCCATTAAATATCCTTGCCAATAACTAACCACTACCGTTTCCGTGGAATTCAAATAAATTTTGACATCCTTAAAAAGAAGCTTCAAACCTTCTTCTTCCTTGCTAATTACTTTGCCGTAAAGCGGCGTAACAATACAAACATCATGCCCCAAACGTTTGAGAGCTTTTGGCAAGCTGCGTGCCACATCGCCGAGACCGCCCGTCTTGGAAAATGGAGCAACCTCTGAAGCAATATGAACAATTTTTAATTTTTTAGCCATAAAATTAACAACCTTCGAGACGAGCTCCACTGGCGCAAATTGCTAAAGCCAGAGCATCGGCCGCATCATCCGGTTGAGGTAATTTTTCTAATTTCAAAATGGATTTTACCATTTTTTGTACTTGTAATTTCGGCGCCTTACCATAAGAACAAACTGAAGATTTTACCTGAGAAGGTGTGAAATTTACTATCGGTACTTTGTTTTGTTTGAGGGCCAACAAAGCTACACCGCGTGCTTGACCGACGGTCAGGGCGGTTGTGACGTTGGTATTAAAAAATAATTGCTCAACTGAAGCCAAATCTGGATGATAACGCTTTAATAAAGAATCCAAATCTTGGTAAAGTGTTTCTAAGCGATCGCTTAATTCTGTTTTTTTAGGAGTCTTAATTGAACCATAAGTCAGGCAGGTAATTTTTCCCCGCTCTACTTTGATTACCCCAAAACCAGTATCGGCAATTCCCGGGTCAATTCCTAAAATTATTTTGGACATAAAGCGATTTAGAAATCGGCATTAGTATAATATTCACTGACATCCTCATTGTCTTCCAGCTCGGCAACAAATTTTTCCAGCTTGGCTACATCTTCCGGATTGTCTACTTTCAATTTTTCTTTGGCAACGTATTCAATTTCTGCTGATTCAGTTTTGATATTTTTTTTCTCCAAAAAATCAATCAGGCCGTGAAAATCTTTTACTTCCGTGTAAATCGTGATTCCTTCGTCTTCTCTGGCAATATCACGCACTTCTTGCTCCATTAATTCCAACTCAAAATCATCAAAATTTATTTTTTTTGCTTCCAACTCTTCATTAGAAATCAGAAAAACGCCTAGTTGTTCAAAATTCCACATTACCGCCCCAAAAGAACCACCGTTTTTGCTAAAAAGGTGACGAACCGTGCTAGCACTACGATTTTTGTTGTCGGTAACACATTTAACAATGAATTGTGCTCCCAGAGAACCTAAGCCTTCATAATATAATTCTTCCAAAGCAGCACCGCCTAATTCGCCGCTTCCTTTTTTGATTGCTCTCTCCACATTATCTTTTGGCATATTAGCCGCTCTTGCTTTTTCAATAGCTGTTCGCAATAAAGCATTAGTTTCCGGATCACCGCCTTTTTTGGCCGCAAAAGAAATATTGTTAGCTAGTTTGGTGAAGATTGCCCCTCTTTTGGCATCAACTAATTCTTTTTGGCGATGCGTTGTCGCCCATTTGGAGTGTCCAGACATAAAAATAGTTAGTAAATTCTAAATAATACACATCCATACCTTAGCCTAAATTGAAATAAAAATCAATATCAATTATAATTAAAATATCAATAAAATTGGGTTAAAAATCATTTATGAAAAAAGAAAATCTTCCTTCTTTAAGCAAAATTGCCTTCAACGCTATTTCTTATTTTGCCAAAAAAAAGCCTTCAAAACTTAATTTAAAAAATTTCAAATTTCCTTTAGTTGTTGGCAGTGGCAACGCCTATAATACTGGCCAGATTATTTTTAGCAGACAAAAAGCGATTTTTGCCAATGAAAGCAACTTTCGAGAGATCGTCAAAAATTATCGCGACCTAATTAACAAAAAAATTATTAGCGAAGCGGTGATTATTTCCGCTTCTGGAGAAAAAGATTCGATTTGGGAATTAAAATTAGCCAAAAAATTAGGTCTAAAAACTTCTTTATTAACTTGTTCCTCAAACTCTTCGGCGGCAAAAATCGTCGATCACGTTTATGAATACCAAAAATTGGCGGAACCCTATACATATAACACTTCCACCTATCTTGGTATGATTTTGAGTGCCACTCAAGAAGACCCAAAACAAATTTTGAGATATTTGAAATCCAGCAAACTACCAAAAAATTTCCGCAAATATAATTCCTATGCTTTTGTGCTTCCGGATGAATTTGCCGCTCTGGCGCCAATGCTGGAAATTAAAGGTAATGAATTATTTGGTCCAAAACTTTCTCTACGCGCTTTTTCTGAGGGTGAGGCCAGACACGCCAAATTTGTGATTCGCGATAAAAAAGAATTAGTAATCAGCTTTGCCGAAAATTTATATTTCGGACATCCAGAACATCGCTGGGAAATTAAATTACCAAAAAAATATGATTACGGCCTCATGATGACGATCACTTATTTTTTAATCGGCCAAATTCAAGAAGCAAAAATGCCTTGGTTTCAAAAAAATATTTATAACTTCTGTGGTGATTATGGTTGGAAACCATACGGCGGCAAAAAACCTTTTGAGGTAATCGTAAAATAATCAAAAAGGAACGAATCAAATCGCTCCTTTTTTTAATCTAGTTATTTCTTCATCAATAAACATTAGGGTTTCAACCTTCAAAGTTTTTCTCAAAATTTTAAAGCGCTCATAAGGAATCAAAGAGTTTAAATCCTGCGAAAGAATTTTATCATTAATATTTTCATTAATAAAAATTCTTAATTTTTTAAAAAAATCCAAAGGAGTCAGTATGGTTCTCTCCGCTATTACTTTCCCGTTATAACTATAACCACTAATAAAAAAGTGGTGAATGTCATAAATATCACGTCCAGCAATTGAATGATTGCGCTCAAAACGATCAATAATCGCCACCAACTTATTGGCAAACATTGTTGGCTTGTTCTGGCAAACAACAACTCTTCCAATATCCACCAAAGCTATCGGTTCATATTCATTTGCCTTTGGTGCTGGAAAATTTACATCAACTTTTAAAGTATTCCTGACATTAGGATTTTTATTTTTGTACTTCAAAAAAAATTGCAGAGCATTCACACTTTCATCTTTTATTTCTAAATCTAAACTTTTAAATATTTTTTTTAACTCCTGTTTAACTTTTGGTAAATTTTCTAGATTACCAAGATAATCAAAATCTAAATCAATTGAGAAGCGATCCAAAAAACCACACATTGCTGCGCAGGTTCCGCCCTTAAAATACAACTGCTGAAGATAATTATTATCAACAATACTAATTAATACCCGATAGAGCCAGGCTTTGTGGATAGCATCTTCGGGGGTAATTGTAATCATAAACTTTTATTATTATAAACTTTTTTTTGAATATCTTTTACCTTGCTCCAATTGATTTCTGTTGGATTATCAAAATAATAATTTGGATTAAAATACAAAATATCAGCTACCGCCCTCTCGACAGTGGCAATATTATACTTGCCAGTTTTATCAACGCCAATGTCGTTATATAAAAAATCATCTTTAAGTTGACGGCAATAATATTGGTAGCTGGAAATTTTAAAACGCTTAGTTTGTCCGCCAACAAAAGTAAAATAATTTATTTTTTGAAAAATTATTCCTTGTTGTGCCAGAATACTTTCACCACTCAAATAACAATAATTATTAATTGCTCTCGCCCCCAACAACAAGGGGTCCAAATTAACTGGCTCAACCAAAGAATAGAGTCCACGGTAAACCCGATAAAGCAAGCCCGAATCAACATAACGCTTAAGCGTCATATTAAGTGTGTTTCTTTTTTCAATTTTCCAAATTTTTGCCAAATCATTAGCATGAAAAACAGTTTCGCCAAGTTTTGCGA
The DNA here is from genome assembly GCA_964643165.1 of uncultured Gammaproteobacteria bacterium. GTDB lineage: Bacteria > Patescibacteriota > Patescibacteriia > Patescibacteriales > UBA12465 > CAINDR01. Next base: position 17,633 of record CAZXPO010000004.1, read on the forward strand.
TGTCTAAAAATCTATTTTGTTTAATATTAACATTTTTTGCTAATTCTTGTTTGTTTATACTATACATATATGTATATTATAAATAAACAATAATCCATAGTCAAGCAAACAAAAAAAGACTTCACAAACAGTTTAGTCTTTCTCTGATAAATTTCTCCCTACCAGAAGATAAATTTTTTATTTTTTCTTTCCTTGATTCTTTACTTTATCGATTGCTTCTTTTAACTTTTTTGGGCTAGCCAAATAATAATGTTTGATCGGTTTTAAATTTTTATCTAATTCATAGACCAAAGGAATAGCGGTTGGAATATTCAAATCAATAACTTCTTTTTCGGAAAGATTATCCAAATATTTTACGAGCGCCCGCAAACTATTTCCAGAAGCGGCAATGATTATTTTTTTTCCTTTTTTGATATTCGGCTTAACTTCCTTCTCCCAAAAAGGAATAACTCTAGCAACCACATCTTTTAAACTTTCCGCGGAAGGAACTTTTATTCCTTTGTAGCGCGGATCACCCTTTTGATTAAATTTATTTTTGCTATCAATTTTCGGCGGACGAATATCATAACTGCGGCGCCAAATCAAAACCTGCTCTTCACCAAATTTTTTGGCCATTTCAATTTTGTTCAAGCCTTGAAGATTGCCATAATGGCGTTCATTCATTCGCCAATCACGAGAAATCGGCACCCACAAACAATTAGTTTCTTCCAAAACGACATTCAAGGTTTTGATTGCTCTAGTTAAAAGAGAGGAATAGGAATAATCAAAAGAAAAACCTTTCTTTTTCAAAAAAGCACCAGCTTCGTGAGCTTCAGATAAGCCTTTTTCACTCAAATCAACATCAGTCCAGCCAGTAAACAGACCTTTTTGATTCCATTCGCTTTCGCCGTGACGGATTAAGACAATTTTATACATAATAATTTAATAAATAATTAGTAATCTTAGGATATTTTAACAGATTTTTAGAAAAAAGAAAATTGACGCTGGACCCCATCAAATGATAGTATAAGAACATCAAAATGGAACCAGAAAATGGACAACCAAAAAATATCAAACTAAAAAAGGCCTCAGTCGACATTTTGTTGAGTGCGGTCAAATTTTTGTTATTT
>CAZXPO010000005.1:0-2066 GCA_964643165.1 uncultured Gammaproteobacteria bacterium
GCCGACTCCGCTTTGTGATGGTGGCGGTTTTTTTGTTATTGGGAGCAATTATTACCCGCCTATTTTTTTTGCAAGTAAAAAATGCTGATTATTATACTGCTCTGGCTGCCGGGCAACAGCAAGTTTTTAGCAAATTAAGTCCAGAAAGAGGGCAGATATTTTTTAGCAGTTCAATGCCTGGAGAAAATGATGGAATTCTTTTTCCGTTGGCAACTAATAAAAATTTTGCTCTTCTTTATGCGGTACCGAAAGATGTTGATGATCCGCAAGCGATGGCCGAAAAATTATATAATTTTTTTGACAAGCCGCGCTTAGAAAAAGAGAATCAAAAAACAGCCGAACAAAACGAAAAGAATCGTTTGGCAGCAATTCAAAAAATTCAAGATGACGGGTCTTTGAGTGCCGAAGAAAAAACTGCCAAAATTTCGGCAATCGCTGTTGATCCGATTTATTCTGCTGATTCAAAAAAGGATAAAATTATTTCTGAATATTTGAAGCGTCTTGATAAGCCCGGAGATCCCTATGAGCCATTAGTAAAAAAAATGTCCACCGAAGACTTGGCTGAACTTTATGCAGCGATTTATTCTGAATCAACTTCCACACCGATTAAAGCGAAGGATTTGGAAATTGTCCATAATGAATTAGTGGATAAAAAAAATAATGATCAGCCGATAAGCATCAAGGGGCTCGGTTATGAATTTGTAAAATATCGTTATTATCCAGAAGGTGAAAGTGCTGCTCATCTAGCTGGCTTTGTCAGCTATGTGGACGGCGAGGGAACTGGCCGCTACGGCTTGGAAGGTTATTTTGATAAAGAACTTTCCGGAGAGTTTGGATTTTTAAAAGCAGAAAAAGGGGTTGGTAAAAATATGTTGATTGTTAACGATCAAGAATATGTTAAGCCGACCGACGGCAGTGATTTGGTTTTGACGATTGATCGTAATGTTGAATTCGAGGTTTGTGAACAATTAAAAAAGGGAATAGAAAAATATCGAGCAACTGGCGGCAGCGTGATTGTTGCTGATCCAAAAACCGGCGCAATTATTGCAATGTGTTCTTATCCCGCTTTTAATCCTAACGACTATAAATCAGTAGCTGATATTAAATATTTCAATAACCCAATCATGTTCTATCAATATGAGCCTGGTTCAGTAATGAAAACAATCACCATGGCTGCCGGGATTGACCAAGGAAAGCTAAATCCCAATTCGACTTTTACTGATCCGGGCCAGATGTATATTAAGGGTTGGAATAAGCCAATCAGTAATTCTGATTATTCCTCCAAGGGCGCACACGGGCTAGTTGACATGAATTTTGTTTTGGAGAATTCTCTTAATACGGGAGCAATTTATGTGATGCGCCAAACTAGCCCCAAAATATTTGTTGATTATGTAAAAAATTTCGGTTTTGGGCAAAAAAGTGGCATTGAATTAGAATCAGAAGTTGCCGGCAATATTTCGAATATTTTACAGCGTCGAGTTCCGGACATTGATTATGCCACCGCTTCTTTTGGACAAGGAATTGCGGTCACGCCTTTGCAGATGATTGTTTCTTATATGACCATTGCCAACAAGGGCTTAATGATGAAGCCTTATTTGGTCAAAGAAATAAAAAATCCTGACGGAACCAGTAATGAAATAAAACCAAAAGCAGTTCGCCAAGTTGTTTCCGAAAAAACCGCTAGCACTATTTTGGCAATGTTGACAAACGTTGTGGAAAAGGGGCATTCTAAGAAAGCTGCCGTTAGCGGTTATTATATTGGCGGCAAAACCGGTACCGCTCAAGTGTCTGATAAAGGCTCTTATAGTAAGAGTGATTTTATTCATACTTTTGTTGGCGTGGTGCCGATTGAAGACCCAAAATTTGTTGTTTTGACTAAAATTGATAACCCAGTTGGTATTGAATATGCTGAAGGAACCGCGGTTCCTTTGGCTCAAGGAATATTTGATTATCTTTTAAAGTATTATCAGGTGCCAAAAACGAGAAAATAAATTTAATTATATGAGAAAGATTCTGCAACTCAAATTAAAAATTTTAGCTGGTTTAATTTTAAAAAAATATCAGCC
>CAZXPO010000005.1:2166-5106 GCA_964643165.1 uncultured Gammaproteobacteria bacterium
ATTCTCATTTAGAATTTTTTGGCAGTTTAGAAAAAATTAAAAAAGAGAAGCAGGGTTTAGTTGAAGCTTTGCCCTCTAAGGGTTTGGCAGTGTTGTCAGCTGATTCAGAATCGGTCAGAAGTATGGCTGAAGCTAGCCGAGCCAAAGTTTTAACTTATGGTTTGAGTCCAGAGGCTGATTTGCGGGCCGTGGATATTCGTTATAATTTTGAAAAAGGCGAAGGTTTCTTGCCCGGCCTTTCTTTTAAACTGGAATATAACGGTTCTAGCGTTCCAGTATTTTTGCGCGAGGCAATTAGTGACAAAGCGGTTTTGGCGGCTTTGTCAGCAGCAGCGGTAGCAACTCATTTTGATTATAATTTAGTAGAAACAGCTTCTGCTTTGGAGTATTTTAATTTGCCGAAGGGCAGAATGAGAGTTTTGCGTGGGATTAAAAATTCATCAATTATTGATGACACCTATAATGCCTCTCCCGATTCTTGTTTGGCGGTTTTGGAAGTAATTGAAAGAGCCAGCTTGAAAGAGACAGCCGAAAAAATTGCCATCATCGGCGATATGTTAGAACTTGGTTCTTATACGGAAGAAGGCCATGCTTTGGTAGGCAAAAAAGCTGTTGAGGCCGGAATTTCTCAATTAATTTTGGTTGGTAGCCGGGCTCGACACATTGCTGACGGCGCCAAAGAAGCAGGATTTAATGAGGATAATATTTTTTATTTTTCTAATGCCGAAGAAGCTGGGAAATTTGCTCAACAAAGAATTAATCAGAATGATTTGATTTTAATCAAAGGCTCTCAGGGTGCTAGAATGGAAAAAGCGGTTTTGGAAATTATGGCAGAACCGCAAAGAGCTGAAGAATTATTAGTAAGACAAGGCCTGGAATGGGAAAATAAATAATATGAAGATTGTAATTATTGGCGTTCAGGGGAATCTGGGAACGCAATTGGCTAAAATTTTTTCCAATGACGAAGTAGTCGGTTTTGATCGGCAAAATTTTGATTTTTTAAATTTTAATTTATTAACTAATCATCTAGAAGAAGAAAAGCCGGAATTAATAATTAACGCGGCAGCTTATAATGCGGTTGATAAATGCGAAGCAGACAAAGAAGAAAAGAAAATAGCCAAAAATTTAAATATTGATTTGCCAAATTTTTTGTCAGTTTTTTGTTTAGCCAACGAAATAACCCTAGTCCATTATTCGACTGACTATGTTTTTTCCGGAAAAAACAAAGATGATTTTTTTGTGGAGAACGATTCTCAAAATCCAACCAATGTTTATGGAGAGACCAAGGCCGAAGGAGAGAAAAGAATTTTGGAATTAGAAAAATCTGGTTTGAAATATTATTTAATCAGGACTTCAAAATTATTTGGTCCGGCTGGCGGAAGCGCTTTTTCAAAAACCAGTTTTTTTGACATGATTTTAAAATTGGCGCAAAATGGAAGCGATCTCAAAGCAGTTGATGAAGAAAATAGCTGTTTCACCTATACTCCCGATTTAGCTGCGGCAACCCTGGAATTGATTAAAGAAAAAAGCCCTTATGGTGTTTATCATTTAATCAATGAGGAAGCGGCAACTTGGTTTGATGGCGCTTCGGAAGCTCTGAAAATAAAAGGTTTGTCTTTGCCGATTATTCCAGTAGCGAGCCAAGCTTTTCCTCGTCCAGCACGAAGACCTTTTTCTTCGGTTCTCAAAAATACCAAAAGACCGAAGCTTCGTTCCTGGAAGGAAGCTCTGGCAGATTATTTAAAATAAAATTTAATTAAAATATTTATGCGTGGAATTATTCTTTCGGGCGGCAGTGGAACCAGATTGCGTCCGCTCACCAAAATTACCAGCAAACAATTGCTGCCTATCTATCATCGACCAATGATTTATTATCCTCTAAATACTTTTGTTAAGGCAGGGATTAAAGAAATTATGATCATTGTTTCTCCGGAAAGAGCGGGGGATTATTTGAATCTACTCGGCAGCGGTCAAGATTTTGGCGTGAAATTCACTTATGAAATTCAAGACAAGCCAGAAGGTTTGGCTCAGGCCTTTTTGATTGGCAAGAATTTTATTGATGACGATGATGTGGCCATGATTCTTGGTGATAATATTTTTGAAGATGATTTTTCTGAAGAAATAAAAAATTTCAAAGGCGGTGCAAAAATTTTTGCCAAAGAAGTTTCCGACCCAGAACGTTTCGGAGTGGTGAAATTTGATGAGAACAAAAAGGCGGAAAAAATTGTTGAAAAACCCAAAGAATTCTTGAGTAATTATGCCGTCACTGGTCTTTATATTTATGATCGCCGGGTCGTGGAAGCTGCTAGCAGCTTAAAGCCTAGTCCGCGCGGTGAATTAGAAATTACCGATTTAAATAATTGGTATTTGGAAAAGGGCGAGCTGGAAGTGGCAATGGTGAATGGTGAATGGCTTGATGCCGGCACTTTCGACAGCTTATTAGCCGCTCAACAAATCGCTAAAGATAAATTGGCAGACAAAATGGTAATCTAATTTTATGAAATTATTTGTTGGCCTGATTACTTATGGAGAGTCCTCTCTAAAATATTTAGAAGAAGGTCTGGCTAGCCTTTCTTCAGCTTTGTATTTTCTTTCTCAAAATGACTATTCGGTAGTCATTTTTGACAATAGTGAAAACTATTATCTCAATCAGGAATTTATTGCAAAAAATTATCCAAACTTTCAAGTGATTGCTCAAAATCGCAATTTTGGTTTTGCTAAATCCTATAATCACTTGCTTCAATTAGCTAATCAAGTCCAGGCGGAATATTTTTTAATGATTAATCCGGATCTTCTTTTGGAAAAAGATTCCGTCAAAAAATTAGTAGAATCTTTGGATAAGGATGCCGAGCTTTTCTCAGTTTGTCCAAAACTTTATCGTTGGCCATTTCCTGAAAAACCGAAAGAAAAGATTATTGATACTTGCGGCTTATTGCTTTT
>CAZXPO010000005.1:5206-10352 GCA_964643165.1 uncultured Gammaproteobacteria bacterium
AAGCAATTGCTTGGCACGATCGCACCGCTGCCGATCCAGGGAGGGGTATTTTTGCTGCTTTGGAAGATCGAAAAAATAAAAGCCAAAAAGTTCGCCGCTGGTCTTTTGCTAACCAGCATTTGATTTATGCAAAATATTTCAAAAAGCAGAATTTATTTTCCAAGATTAAAATCATTACTTCAATTCTTTCGATGTTTATTTTTGTTTTATTCAAGGAAAGATTTATTTTGCCTGAATATCGGGCTATTTTGTCAAAAATTCACAAAAAACATTAATAATTGCCAAGTCTTTTCTTGCTCTTGACTAAAAAATGTTATCGTGATAAAGTTATCTTTGAATAAAAAATAGCACACCTGGCCATTATTTTTTTTGGTCAAGTCATTATCAATATGGAAAGTATTTTAGAAACCCTAATTGAAGAAAAACGCGGTGAAGAAGCTTCTAAATTAGATGCTATTTCAATCGTTTCCAGTCTTTTTGGCGACTTGATGGATCGCGAAAAGGATGTTTTGATTCGCCGTTTCGGTTTGAGCGGAGACAAAAAAGAAACCCTGGAAAAAATTGGCAAAATTCATCAATTGACTCGCGAAAGAGTTCGCCAAATCGAGTCATCTAGTTTGAAAAAAATCAAAAAACTAGATTCTCTTGAAGAAAATTTGGTGGTTCTGAAAGAAGTTGTTGAAACTTTATTGGATCAACATGGCGGCTTGATGCGTCGTGATTATTTATTGGATATTTTAACGGTAGCCTGTTTAGAGATAATCGATGGTAAAAAAGAAGCTGACGAAAAAGAAAGAAATGCCTATCGCAATCATTTTGATTTTTTACTTTCTCGTGTTTTGAATAATGATTTTGAATTGCTTTCCGAATCAGAAAAATTCAATGCTTCTTTAAAATTAAAAGAAGCTTCCACGGAACATTTGGAGGTCTTGGCTGAAGATTTGATGAACAAAGTGGAAACTTTCAAAAAAACTTTAAGCACTGAAGAATTATTGCAACTTTTAAAAGAGCTTGATTCATACAACCAATATCAAGAAAAATTGAAAAAAGAAAAAGAGGTTGATTTATTCAAGATTTTAAAAAGCCAAACTTTCCCGGATAAAGCAGAAATAATCAATAGCAACAAAATTCTTTATTCTTTAATGCAAGCCATTAAAAATTTAGAAAGAAACAAATTCGGTTATTGGGGAATTTCTTCTTGGCACGAAGTAAAGCCAAAAACTATTAATGACAAAATATTCTTAGTTTTAAAGAACGCTGGCGAACCTTTGCATTTCACGGAAATCGCTCGCAGAATTAACGAAGTTGGTTTTGACAAAAAAACTGCCAATCCAGCAACGGTCCATAATGAATTAATTCTCGATAATCGCTATATTTTAACCGGTCGTGGAATGTATGGATTAAAGGAATGGAATAATTAATTTGTTATTTTTTTCTCAAAAATAAAACGTCTCAGATTAGCTCTGGGACGTTTTTGTTTTTTGCTAATTTGTGTGATAAAATAAAGGTAAATATATTATTATTTTTTTATGGACGTCGTTGTCGATTTGACGCCAATTCTTGATTTTATCAGCCTTCCGCCGGAGCAGATGCTTTGGAAGTTTTTTTTGTATTTTGGTTGGATGATTTTGGCTTGGTTGTTCATCAAAGCCGCTCTTCAATTATGGCTAATCCGCCTGCAAACCATCTGGTCAGCCACCAACAAATTTGTTTTATTAGCCATTGATATTCCGAAAGGGAACGAGCAATCACCAAAGGCCACAGAAAATCTTTTCACCTATCTCGGCGGTGCTCATGGGCAAGTTAATTTTTTTGAAAAATGGTTTGAAGGGCTATATCAATTATCTTTTAGTTTTGAAATTGTCAGTATTGATGGCTATACACAATTTTTAATCAGAACCCCTTCGCATTGGCGAAATTTGATCGAATCAGCAGTTTATTCCCAATATCCGGACGCAGAAATCACAGAGGTTGATGACTACACCGAAGGAATGCCTTTGAGTTTTCCGGATGAAGAATATGATATTTGGGGTGCTGAATTTATTCAGCAAAAAGCCTACCCTTATCCAATCAAGACCTATCAAGAATTTGAACACAAAATGGGTCCCCTGGAAACCCAATTTAAAGACCCGATGGCTTCTTTGATGGATCTTTGCAGCTCTCTTCGTCCAGGTGAGCAATTTTGGTATCAAATCATCGTCATTCCTTGTGGTTTTGACTGGGTAAAAGCTGCCGATGCAGAAGTTGACAAAATTCTAGGTAAAAAAGCAAAAGCCAAAGAAGATCTTTTTGATCGTTTGGCGCCGATTATTCACAATCTTAGTGAAGCAGTTTTTGAATTATTCGGTCCTTATGAGGCGGCAAAAAAAGATGAGAAGAAGCCGCTTTCAATGATGGAATTAACCCCGGTACAAAAGAAAAAAATAGAAGCAATCCAAAGAAAAGCTTCCCAGCTTGGTTTCCAAGCCAAAATGAGGGTTGTCTATTTGGCAAAGAAAGAAGTAATGAACAAGCCAAAAGTGGCTAGTGGTTTTGTCGGTTACATCAAACAATTTATTGATTTGGATCTCAATAGTTTCAAACCGGATGGTGATTACACCATGACCAAAACCGCTTATTTCAACAAATCAGCGCGCATGCTGGGAAAGAAAACTCGTTTGATCAACAACTATATTGGCCGCGCCGGAAGTGCTGGCCGTGCTCCTGGCGTCTACACAATTGAAGAATTGGCAACTATTTGGCATTTCCCAGTAGCGGCTTCAGTAAAAGCGCCAATGATTCAAATGGCCCCAGGAAGAAAAGCCGAGGCTCCAGCCAGCTTGCCTTTATTTAATGAAGAAAAATATATTCCGGACGATATTTTTAATGAAAAACCGGCAAAAAGTGAAAAAGTGGAAGAAAAAATTGATGTTGTCGAAAAAGATGTTCCGCCGCAGAATCTTCCTTTCGCTTAATTATTAAAAAAATGGAAAAGCAAAGAAAAACCAGAATTGGTATTGATGCCAGATTTTATGGACCTTCCGGAAAAGGGCTGGGTCGTTACACCCAAGAAATCACTGATCGCCTAGTTTCTTTGGATCAAGAAGCTGATTATTTTATTTTTTTAAGTCCGGAAAATTTTGATGATTTCTCTCTTCCCGGTAAAAATTATCAAAAAATAAAAATAAATATTCGCTGGTATTCTTTGGCGGAACAAGTCATTCTACCTTTTGTTTTTTATAAGAAAAAATTAGACTTACTCCATTTTACTCATTTTAATGTCCCAATCCTGTATTTTTCGCCTTTTGTGGTCACGATTCATGATTTGATTTTAACCAAGTTTCCATCCCTGAAGGCCACCTTGCTTAGCCCTTGGCTTTATCGTTTAAAAAACTTTGCTTATCGTCTAGTCATCAAGCATGCCATAAAATTTTCTCAAAAGATTATTACGGTTTCTCAGTTCACAGCTGATGATATTGCCAAGCAATTCAAAGTTTCTCCAGAAAAAATCGAAGTCACATATGAAGGAGTTGCTGATAATTTTCTTTCTTCAAGTTCTGGAAATAATTTGGAAGTTCTCAAAAAATACAATATTGATGGGCCATTTTTTCTTTATGTCGGAAATGCTTATCCACACAAAAATCTTGACGGTCTATTAAATACTTTTGTTGATTTTCAGAAAAAATACCCAGAAGAAAAAGTTTCCCTAGTTTTGGTTGGTAAAGAAGATCATTTTTATTCACAGATCAAGGAAATAGCAAAAAAAATGGCTATTAAAAATTTATATTTCCCGGGCTATGTGCCAGATGAAGATTTGGCTACTTTTTTTTCTCAAGCTCTTTTCTATGTTTTTCCTTCTTTTTATGAGGGTTTTGGACTTCCACCGCTAGAAGCGATGTCTCAAAATTGTCCAGTTCTCAGTTCGAGCGAGGGAAGTCTGCCGGAAATTCTTGGTTCAGCTGCTTTGTATTTTAATCCATATTCCAAAGAAGACTTTCTAAAAAAAATGGAAGAAATTTATTATCATCCAGAATTGAGAGAAGAACTAAGATTGGCCGGCAAAGAAAGAATAAAAATTTATAGTTGGCAGGATTGCGCAATCAAAACTTTAGCGATCTACAAGAAGTGTTTGAAAAACAATGTCTAAATCAAAAAAACAAAACAAAAAATTTTCTTTGTCAGTGTCTCTGGATCAACTACGTTCCGAAGACGCTGGTTTTGTTATTGATTTGAGAAAAAAAGAGCCGCTTCATTTGAGTGCTGTTTCGCTGCCAAAAAAGAAAAAAAACAAAGCTTCTTGGAAATCTGAGCGAGTAGTATCTTCACTCCCTTTTTTCTTTAAGCCGCTCACCAAGCATCATTATCAAAATGTTTTTTTGGATCAAAGGGCAGAGGAGATTAGGGATTCTTTTAGCGCTTTTGAAAAAAAGTGTTTCAAGCATACTTTTCGAGGAAGAGCGATCTCTTTGTTCTTTGCGCTCTTGATTATCTTTATCCCTTTGAAGCTCCTAGCTTATTACAAAATTTTTGACCCGCAAGCTTTGAAAGAAAGAATCACCGCTAATTCCCATTTGGCGATTAATGATTTGATGTCTGCTGCTTCCGCAGCTTCCCAATTAGATTTAAAATTAGCTTCTAACGATTTTTCAGGGGCAGCTGGCCATTTTTTGCAAGCAGAAAATGATTTAAAAAATATTGACGAATCATTGCTGCAATTAGCGGCGCTTTCAGGAAATGAGGAATTACGTTTAGCGGCGAGCGGTAAGAAATTTTTGCAAGCCGGAATTTTAGCCTCGACAATGGGTGAACATCTCACCAAAGCGATTGATGCTTTATTATCACAAAATAAGCCGCAAGATTCTTTGAAAAATTTTTCCAAAGAAGGGAAAATTGTTTTGGAAAATTCCAAAGAACTCTCAAAAATTTTAGAAGATATTGATCCGCAGGCTTTGCCGGAAAAATATCGCCAACAATTTTTAGACTTGAAACAACAAGCCCTAGCTCTCAACGAACTATTAGCAGAAGTTATTTCGAAGACTGATCAATTTGGAAAATTATTCGGCGTGAGCCGCAATCAAAGATATTTGTTGATTTTTCAAAACAACACTGAAATGAGAGGCGGCGGTGGATTTATGGGCAGCTATGCCTTGATTGATTTTAGCGGCGG
>CAZXPO010000005.1:10452-17284 GCA_964643165.1 uncultured Gammaproteobacteria bacterium
ACTGGGCCGATTGATTTAACCAAAGAATATGGTGTCACAATTGATTCTCAAAATTTTTATGAATTAACTCAGCAGATTGCCGAAAAAGATAATTTAGTAAAAGACGGACATCTGTCTGCTGATGATTTCAAATCGATTGAATCGACAGCAGAAGCGGCAAAAACGGCCATTGAAATAAAACAGGATTTGGAAAGGAACAAGGGCAAAAAACCAAAAAAAATTATTGGTGATTTGACTGCCAAGATATTAACTGAATTGCCAAAAAAAGTTGATCGGGAAAATTTGGTGAAATTATTAAAATTATTAGAAAAAAGTTTGTCTCAAAAACAGTTGATGTTTAATTTTAGCGACCCAGAATTACAAGCCGAAGTTGAAAAATATAACTGGGCGGGACGTCAGGAAGAAGTTTCTGGCGACTACTTAATGGTGGCCCACACAAATATCAGCGGTGGAAAAAGCGATTACAAAATGACTGAAAAAATTGAACAAAGCACCAATATTTCTGCTGATGGAAAAATTATCAACACGGTCAGAATCACTAGAAGACATAATGGTGTTAAAGGAGAAAAATTATTCGGCATGAAAAATGTTGATTGGCTAAGAATCTATGTTCCCGAGGGGAGTAAATTGATTTCTGCTAGCGGTTTTAAGGCGCCAACTTCAACCTTGTTCAAAACAGCCGATAACTCTTGGGAAAGCCGCCCGATTATCAGTCAAGGAGAAGGGCGGGCGCAAAAAACAGTTGATGGAACGATGATCTATAACGAAAACGGTAAGACGGTTTTTGCTAATTGGCTGATTACTGATCCTGGCAGTGAAAACATTGTAGAATTCACCTATTTTCTACCGCAAAAACTCACTTTCGCCAATCAACAGCTAGCCAATTGGAGTGAAAAATTACTTTATTTTATTTTTGGTGAAACAGAAAAACTTACCTCTTATTCTTTATTGATTCAGAAACAGCCGGGCGCAAAACCGTCCGAATTTTCCAGTATCTTAAAAGTAGATAATCAACAATTTACTAATCTTTGGACTTATCCAGAACAAGAAAAAATTGATGCCTCTGGTTGGCAGCAGAGCGGTTTATTGGATGCTGACCAAAGTTTTGGCGCAATATTAAAATTTAATCATTAATCATATGTCAAAAAAGATTGCCGAGCCGCATTTTATTGAAAGGCCTTTGCCAACTGACGAAGAGATCCGCAGTTTTAATCGCCAAATAAAAAATCAAGAGCGAGGCGATGAGATTAACGGCCGTTTGTCAGAAATTTATCGCGATGAACGCGGGCAGTTGGTCGATGTTCAAAAATTAGAGAAAAGAGCCCGCCGTCAAGCAGTAGTAATGATTTTCCGTTGGCTGGTCGGTCTATCTTTTATTGGCTTAGCGATTTGGGCGGCTTTATTAGTTTTTTCACCATCACAAAAAAATGAAGTTGAAATATCAATTAATGCTCCGGAAAAAGTAATAGCTGGACAAGATTTTGATTATCAAATTATTCTAAAAAATAATTCAGGATCAACAATTAAGTCTGTTAAGCTAGAGCTTGCTTATCCGGAGAATTTTATTTTTGCTAGTTCAGAATTAGCGCCAACTTCCGGTAATAATTATTGGACTATTTCCGATCTTGTTTCTGGTGCGGGCAAATCATTCGTGGTGAGAGGAAAAATAATCAATCAAGAAAATTCTGCCAATACTATTTATGGAAAATTATTTTATCGCCAAGCGGATTTTTCCAGTGATTTGAAAAAAGAAGCTTCTGTTTCAACGCAAGTCAACGCTCTTGGTTTTCGAACGGAAGTTGATTATCCAAGCGCCGCCTTGGCTGGGGCAGAGAATAATTTATCTTTAAAAATTTCTAATTTTGAAAATTTATCAATTGAAAATTTCCGTATTGATTTTGAAGTTCCTTCTTCGGCGGCAATTATTGATCCGGAAAATATTGCCACCTCATCTTCTTGGACAATTAAAAAAAATGATAATCATTGGGAAGTGGCTGGACTGCAAGCTTCTTCTTCGGAAATAATATTACCTTTCCGTTTTAAGATAAAAAATACTGATCAGGGTCGAGCAGAAATTGTTGTTCGTTTTTCGGTTCAAGATACTGACGGATCTTTGCTGACTTTTTTTGAGAAGCGGGCAGGGGTTGATGTGATAAAAAATGATTTAAATTTAACAATGACCGTGAACGGCAGCCAAGGTGACCGAGCGGCAAATTTTGGCGAAACTCTCAGTTATACCATTTCTTACTCTAATCGCGGTGCCAAAACTCTAAAAAATATTGCCATTAGTGCGGTGATTGATAGTTCTTTTGTGGAATGGAACACTCTCGAAGCTGAGTCGAACGGCAAGTTAAAAAATAGCATTATTACTTGGACCAAAGATGAAGCGCCAGCTTTGGCAGAAATAAAACCAGGTCAAGAAGGAGATTTGAGCTTTTCAGTAAAATTAAAAAAATTCTCCAGTTCAGATTTGGGAACAAATTTTTCTATTAAAAGCTATGCTCAATTTAATGTCGACAGCAATACGTCAAACAGTGAATTTAATCGCAGTAATGTAATTAATAGCAGCTTAAATAGCGATTTGAATTTCTCGGAAAAAATTCTTTATTTTAATGAAGATAATTTGCCGGTTGGCGAAGGTCCTTTGCCGCCGAAAGTTGGTGAAAAAACTTCTTTGCGGGTTTATTGGCGCCTCAATAACACACTTCACGAATTAGACAAAACCAAAGTCTCTTTGTCTTTGCCGCCAAACACTAGTTTTGAAGGACGAGTAAAGGTGCAGGCGGGAAGTATTTATTACGATCAAGCTTCAAATCAAGTGATTTGGGATCTGGGACGGATTCCTTTGTCGGTAGCGGCAGTTGAAGGCGAATTTAATTTAAGTTTAATTCCGACCGCTAATGATAAAAATAAAATTTTGATTATTTCTCCTGGTTCAACAGTCAGTGCGATTGATTTGGAAAATAATTCCGAAATAAAGTTAAGCGCTGCCCCAAAAACTTCCAAATTAGAAGATGATGATATCGCTAGTTTAAGTAATTCTGGAAAAGTCCAATAAGTTTTTATGTTCAGCTTTCAAAAAGATAAAAAAACAAATTTAAGACGTGGAAAATTAAAAACCAGGCATGGAAATTTGGTGACGCCTTTTTTTATGCCTGATGCGACACGCGGTTTTGTTAAGCTTTCAACCACGGAAGATGTTTTGGCGACCAAAACGGAAGCTTTGGTGGTGAACACTTTTCATCTTTATCTTCAGCCAGGTTTGGAGTTGATCAAAAAGGCCGGCGGTGTTCATAATTTTATGTCTTGCGATCTGCCACTACTTTCAGATAGTGGTGGTTTTCAGGTTTTTTCTTTAATTCATCGCAGCCACCAAATGGGAAAAATAGATGACGAAAAAGTAACTTTCAAGTCTCCTCTGGACGGTTCTTATCACGAATTAACCCCTGAAAAATCAATTCAAATTCAGTTTATTTTAGGAACTGACATGATTGTTTGTCTTGATGATTGTCCGCCAAATGATTTTTCTCATCAACAGATGAAAAAATCAGTAGAAAGAACTTTGGCTTGGGCCAAGCGTTGCAAGGCGGAGTATTGTCGCCAGATTAAAAAAAGAAAAATGACTGACGCTAATCGCCCTTTACTTTTCTCGGTTGTCCAGGGAGGAACTGAAGTTGAAATGCGTCGCTATTGCGCCAGGGAGTTAGCGAAGATTGGTTTTGATGGCTATGGCTTCGGCGCTCGTCCAATTGATACTGAAGGAAATTTTTTGGCAGAAGTTTTGTTTGAGACCGCTCAAGCAATTCCTGAAAATACTCTGCGTTTTGCACTTGGCGTAGGAACACCGGAAGATATTTATCGCTGTGCTTTGATGGGTTGGGATATGTTTGATTGCGTTATTCCAACCAGAGAGGGAAGGCATGGCCGCTTATTTTATTTTAAGAAAAAATTTACTGATTTTAAAATATCAAAAGATCTTAAAGGACCGCTTGAAAAAGCTCCCGATTTTTACGAAACAATTAATATTAGCAACGCTTCTTGGGCCAAAGATTTTTCGCCAATTAATCCTGAGAGCAAAATTCCTGAGCTGCGCACTTATTCCAAAGCCTTTTTGCATCATCTTTTTCGTTTGAATGAGCCCTTGGGGCAAAAATTGGCCGCTCTTCATAATTTGGAGTTTTTTCAAGAATTATTGCTAAAAATAAGGAAAATAAAGACAAAATAAATTTTTTTTCGTTTTTTTTGAAATCCTTTTAATTTTTTTAGATTTAGTTTATAATAAGTTTAGACATCCAGAAAAATGTCCTTTTTATTTTGGAAAACAATAAAAAGTAAATAATTTATAATATTTTATGTCCACAAAAATCGTTGCCACGATCGGTCCTCGTTCCGAGTCTCCAGAAATGTTGAACTCTTTAATGAAGGCGGGAGTTGATGTTGTGAGAATTAATTTTTCTCACGCTTCTTATGATCAATACAAAACAATCAAGGGTCAAATTGAAGCCTATAACAAAAAAAACAAAACCAATGTTGCTATTCTTCTCGACCTTCAAGGTCCAAGAATTCGGGTCGGCCAAATGCCAGAAACTGGTTTGGTGATGAAAAGAGGCGATGTCTACCGTTTTGAATATTCAAAAAAACCTTATGAAGCAGGCGGAATAATTCCAATTGATAATGCTGATTTGGTGAAAGACATGAAAAAGGATGAACCTTTGTTTTTGTGTAATGGTGCGATTGAATTAAAAGTAATCGAAATAAAAAATAAAGTAATCAGCGCCAAGGTGACTGTCGGTGGCCTTTTGCTGTCCAGAAAGGGAATTAATGTTCCTTATACCAATTTAAAAAGCGGCGGTTTAACCTCCAAAGATATTAAAGATTTAAAATTCGGACTCAAAGCTGGAGTTGACTATGTTGGTTTATCTTTTGTGCAAACCGAAGAAGATGTTCTTCATCTCCGAAAATTGATTGGCAAAAATAAAGCAAAAATTGTTTCCAAAATCGAAAGAGCAATTGCTTTGAAAAATATCGACAAAATTATTGCCGTTTCAGATGTAATTATGATTGCTCGCGGTGATTTGGGAATTGAAATACCGATTGAAGAGTTGCCAGTTGTCCAAAAGAATTTGGTTCGCCATGCTCATTGGCACAACAAGCCAACCATCTTAGCTACCCAGGTAATGATGTCGATGATGATCAATCCGACACCGACTCGTGCGGAAATTAGCGATATTGCCAATGCGGTTTTTGATGGTGCTGATATGATTATGCTTTCTGATGAAACTGCAATGGGTCAATATCCTTTGGAAGCGGTAAAAATTTTAAAAAGAGTAATTGATCGCACTGAAGCAAGTATTTACAAACGAAACATCATTGAATAATCTAAAAAAATAATCACTTAAAATATGAAAATTAAATCAATAAAAGCTTGGGAAATTTTAGATTCTCGCGGCAATCCAACTTTGACTGCCGAGGTTGTTTTGGAAAACGGTTCTCTTGGCCGCGCTAGCGTACCAAGCGGCGCTTCCACTGGCAGTTATGAGGCAGTAGAGCTTCGTGATGGCGACAAAGGACGTTATGACGGGTTAGGAGTACTAACTGCCGTAAAAAACGTTAATGAAACTATTGCTCCCGCTTTGATTGGTTTTGAAGTTGAAGATCAAAAAGGTTTGGACCAAAAAATGATTGATCTTGATGGCACAGAAAACAAAGCCAAGCTGGGTGCTAATGCTATTTTATCTGTTTCCTTGGCTTGTGCCAGGGCAGCGGCTGCTTCTTTGAATCAACCGCTTTATCAATATTTGAGCAAATTCAATCCTCGTTTTAACGGCGTCTTTGAAATGCCGATTCCGATGATGAATGTTTTAAATGGCGGCAAACATGCTAATTGGGCCACTGATATTCAGGAATATATGATTTTGCCGATTGGCGCCAAGAATATTAATGGTGCAGTGAGAATGTGCGCTGAAATTTATCAAGCCTTGAAAAAATTACTCAAAAATCGTGGCTACGGAATCAATGTCGGTGATGAAGGCGGATTCGCACCAGCAGTTTCTTCTAATGAAGAAACTTTCAGCTTGCTTTCTGATGCGGTGGTGGCAGCTGGCTATTCCTTGGGCGAAGAAATTCTTTTTGGCATCGATGCCGCAGCAACTGAATTTTTCGCTGATGGTGTTTATAATTTGAAAAAAGAAGGAAAAACTCTTTCTTCCTCGGAGATGATTAGTTTTTATCAAGAACTGGGTAAAAAATATCCGATTATTTCTTTTGAAGATATTCTAGCCGAAGATGATTGGGCGGGCTTCAAAGCTTTTTCCGAAGCTTTCAATAATGAAGTTCAATTGGTTGGCGATGATTTATATGTTACTAACGTTTCTCGTTTGCAGCGGGGAATTGAAGAAAAAACTTCCAATTCTATTTTGATCAAATTAAATCAAATTGGAACTTTAACGGAAACTATTTCTGCTATTAATTTGGCTCTAGAAAACAAAATGACTGCGGTTATTTCACATCGCAGCGGTGAAACTGATGACTCTTTTATCGCTGATTTATCGGTAGCAATGGGTACTGGCCAAATCAAAACCGGAGCACCAGCTCGCAGTGAAAGAACTGCTAAATATAATCGCTTGATAGAAATTGAAGCGGAATTGGGAGAGAAGGCGGTTTATGCAAATCTTCCTTTTGCTATCTACTAATTTTTCGGCGCTTAATAAAAATAATGGTTAAAAAAATTGCCAAAGAATTTATTGTTTTTTTATCATCTGCGTTTTTTTTGCTGCTCGCGGCTCACTTTTTATATTATTATTTATTAGTTGATGTTTTTTCTTTTTTGCCG
>CAZXPO010000005.1:17384-18635 GCA_964643165.1 uncultured Gammaproteobacteria bacterium
GATTTTTGGGTGGGCAAAAAAATTGTTCAATTATCCGATGTTCATTTAGGAGCAATTTATCGCCAAAAATTTTTAAGTAAAATTGTCAAAATGGTTGGTCAAACAGGAGCGGAAGCAGTCTTGATTACTGGTGATTTGTTTGATGGTACTGATGGCGATTTTTCCGAAGCGGGAAAGCAATTATTAAAAATGCCCGCTTCTCAAGGCGTTTTTTTTGTTTATGGTAATCACGAAAATCGTCTTGGACGCTTGGGGATGCTAAGCCACTTAACTGGCACGGGTATGGAATTGTTGGATGATCGTTTGGTAGAAATCCACGGCTTGCAGATTATTGGTATTAGTTTTCCGGAAGAAGGAACGAAAAATTTTAATCTTGCCGAGGCCATCAAATCTTTATCGGGCTTTGATCCTCAAAAGCCGAGCATTTTGATGTTTCATGAACCGATTCAATTTGAGGAAGTTTCCAAAATTGGCATTGATGTTTATCTGGCGGGCCATACGCATTATGGACAGATGTTTCCTTTCAATTATCTTTCTAATTTGGTCTATCATGGTTTCTCGAAAGGAGTTGCCAAATTCAATCAGTTAACAGCTATAATTTCTACCGGTGTTGGCACTTGGGGTCCGCCTTGTCGGACAATGAGTTATGGAGAAATTATCGTCATCACTTTATTAAAAAAATAATTCTAATTTTATGGATATTTCCTTGTTGCATGGAGCACTGAAAGAAGAAAAAAAATTCCGCCACACTCAAGCAGACAAGGCGGTTTTTGTCGATTTAATTGATGACTGGTCTCAGGCCACTGTCTTTCCATTGGCTCTGCGTGAAAAATTAAACCAGGAATGTCCTTTAGAAATCAAAGCCGAAATTACTGGTGGTGCAAACAAGAATAGTGTTGTTAAAGCCTTGATTACTCTGGCAGACGAGGAGCAGATTGAAACAGTTTTAATTCCGCAAAAGGATGGTCGCTATGTCGTCTGTCTATCATCGCAAGTTGGCTGTCCGATGGCTTGTGTTTTTTGTGCAACCGGCATGCAGGGTTTTACCCGCAACCTAACAGCGGAAGAAATTATTGAACAATTTTTATTTTGGGCCAGATACCTGAAAAAAATCGGCGGGAAAATTGATAACGCAGTATTTATGGGGCAGGGGGAGCCTTTCCTAAATTATGAAGAAGTAATCAAAGCGATTAAAATTCTTAACGACCCAGAAACTTTTAATTTTGGTGCCCGCCGCATTTCCATTTCTAC
>CAZXPO010000006.1:0-17812 GCA_964643165.1 uncultured Gammaproteobacteria bacterium
CAAACTCGTGTAAGAGAGATCTTGTGAGGGTTCGATTCCCTCTCGCGGCACAAACGAGAAAAAGAAAACCTGAATGGTTTTCTTTTTTTTGTTATTTGCCAAAGACACTTATTGACAAACAACAATTTATATGGCAAGGTGTTGGTAATTAAATTAGTATATTAACAACAAAAAATGTTTAGCATATGACAAAAAAAACAAAATTTGAAGAAATCATAAAAAATGGTTCTTCGGATGCTTTGGCAATCCTAATTTGCTTCAATCTTTTATCAGAAGATGAATTGGAAAATTTAACCTTGAGGCAATGTTTAAAGGCCGCAAAATGTTCGTTATTTAAAAACAAGAAAAAATCAGAAAAAATTTATCACCTACTACTAAAAAAAGCGAAAACAACGGAAGATTTTATTAAAATTTTTGAAGAAGAAAATTTTGCCAGGCAAGAAAATGAATTATGGGAATCAGCAAAAAAAGCCGCCAAATTTTCTTGGGATTTTTATATCTTATTTATCCATACAGATATAAAAAATCCTGAAAAAAATTTTTTCTTCAAAAAAATACAGGACAATTTGAAAGACTTTGAAGAGGCAAAAAAAATATTAGAAATGGATATTTGGTATCAAAGAAGATACTTCTCCGATCATGAACGATTTTTATTAATAGAAATCGTTAAAAGATTTGCCAAAACATTTGATGACTTCTATTTTTTACTGAACTGCCGCCATACAACAGAGGAAAAACTTTATTATTTTAATAAAGCAAAAGGTCTAATAAAAAATCTTACTGAAGGAAAAAAATTATTAGAATATTCGGACAATTTCATTACAAAAAAAGAAAGAATTGAATTGTTCAAATCGATGAGCAGTCTAACTTGGACCAAAGAAGAAATTTCAATAATTCTTTGTGAAACCTGCTCTTGGAAAGAGAGAAGAATTATCAAAAATTATCAAAACAAAAAGAAGGAGTAATTCCTTCTTTTTTTCTTTTATTTCATCTTCTTAAATTTCACTGAGAACTGCGGTTCGTATTCTGTTTGATTATCATCCACAATTTTCACTAATTCTCCTTTCACCAACTGATTAATCGCCAAATCGCTAAGCAACTGAGAATCACTGGCGATATGGAGCTTCAATCCTTCCAACTGATCAAATTCTTCTTTGAAATCACTTTGGACACTCAATTCAATTTTTTTCTTGTTTGCTTTCAGTGTTTCCAATTCGTCCAATACTGACTGATACTCCCCATTGATTGACAAGGCGTCACGATAACGGTTTTTTAGTTCGCGGCGGCGCGCTTTGTATTCTTCCAAACGGACAAAAATTGTTTTGAGATCTTGAGCCATAAAAATATTATCACTAATTTATAAATACCGATTTAGTATAACAAAATTTAGTTGATAATTCCACCGCCCAAAACACGGGTTTTTTTATAAAAAACAATACTCTGTCCTGGTGTAATTGCTCGTTGGGCTTTTTTAAATTTTACGAAAACTTTATCACCATCAATATCGACGCGGCAAGCTTCAGCTGGATGACCATAGCGAATTACCGCTTGGCAATGGAAGCTTTTTGTTGGCTTTTCTTCACACCAAATCAAATCGCGAGCTTCACACTCAGAACGATACAAAATATCACCATTCCATTCTTTCACTACATACAAAGTATTGGTTTCATAATCTAGTTTCGCCGCATAAAACGGGCCGATTCCGCCGATTTCAATTCCCTTTCTCTGTCCGATTGTATAAAGCGGCAATCCTTGATGCTCCCCAATTGTTTCTTCGGTTTCTAATATTTTTATCGGCCCTGGCTTTAAGGTTAAATAACGTTTCAAAAAATCTTGATGAGCACCAGACAAAAAACAAATATCTTGGCTCTCCTGTTTGCTCGCTGTCGGTAAGCCGAATTTGGCAGCAATTTTTCGCACCTCTGTTTTTTTCAAACCGCCAAGTGGAAATAATAATTTTTTTAATTTATCTTGTTCAAAGGAATACAAAAAATATGATTGGTCTTTGGTGTTATCTTTGGCTTTAAATAATTTACTGTTTTTTTTGCCGTGCTTTATTTTGGCGTAATGTCCAGTAGCTAGATAATCAAAATCCATTCCCGCCATTGTTTCCAATAAGCGGCCGAGCTTTATTTTGCGGTTACAACGCACGCAAGGATTGGGAGTTTCGCCGTGAGCATAGGAATCCAAAAAATAATCCACCACTTCTTTTTTGAATGGTTCGGAAAAATCAAAAGAAAAAAGAGGAATCCCAATCTTACCACAGACAGTTTTGGCATCTAAAAAAGACTGCAAAGAACAGCATTTATTTTCTTCGGTCGGCGCCGCCTGAGGATCTTTCCAAAAACGCAAAAAAACCCCAGCAACTTCGTGTCCTTGGTTTACTAGCAATTGTGCGGCCACACTAGAATCAACGCCGCCAGACATCGCTACTAATATTTTCTTTTTATTTTTTTTATTTAACATTTTTGAATAATTGTAGATATTCACTAGCTGTTTTTTGCCAAGAAAACAAAGACAATCTTTCTTGGCCAGCTGCTCGATATTTTTCTCTGGTTTCTTTGCCAGTCAAAATTATCTTCAAAGCGGCAGTAATTTCACTGGGGAAAATCGGATTGATTAATAAAGCGCTATTGCCAACCACTTCCGAAATTGAAGAAGAATTAGAAGCAATCACCGGCAAGCTATAAGACATCGCTTCCAATGGCGGAAAACCAAAGCCTTCATAAAAAGAAGGAAAAACAAAAACGCTTGCCTGCTGATAGAGCATTTTTTTTTCGCTCTCGCTAACGTAACCCGTAAAAATAATATCACCCGCAAATTCTGATTTTCTCGCTGCTGAATAAATATGTTTATTCTGCCAGCCAGGAGCACCAGCCAAAACTAATTGATTTTTCAGTTCCGGATTATCAGTTCGCAAAACCTCATAAGCTTTTATTAGTCCATCCAAATTCTTACGTGGCTCAATATTACCAACCGATAAAATAAAATCATTTTTTATCCCGTATTTATTGAAGAAATCTTGTTGAGCGGTTTCCGCAAAATCCGCTTCCGGCAGATTTAGGCCGGAATAAATTACTTTTATCTTTTCAGCCGGCACCTGAAAAATATCCATTAAATCCAGCTTGGTGTTTTCGGAAATTGCCACAATTAAATCAGCTCGGCTGATTAATTTTTTGATTCCCAATAATTTGTGCCAGCAATTCTTGCGCCAAGAAAAAAATTCGGGAGCGCGCAAAAAAGATAAATCATGGACAGTTAAAATATTTTTGCTGTCTTTAGAAAAATTGGAAAAATTAAAATGCGGCGACCAAAAAAGATCAACTCCGCCAAGAACTTGATCAAGATATGGCCGGCCAAAAATTTTTTGAAAACCGTAATTAAAAATTTTATTAGGAAAATGCTTGCCAACAACTTTTACCCGCTCATTTTCAAAAAAAGAAAAACGAGAAGATAAATCACGGAAAGAATTATAAAAAAGATAATATTCGTTTTCTTGATCTTGGCGCAAAATTTCTTTCAGAAGCTGTTCGGCATAAGCCGAAACGCCGCTGTAGCGTTCATCCATCAAAGCTCTAATGTCTACGCCAATTTTCATAATTGCGCTTTTTTCTCGGCAATAAATTTCTCAATCTGTTCTTTGAAATTCGCTACCGAAAATTTTTCCGCGTGATTACGGATTGTCTGCGGATTAAAATCTTCACTTCTAAAACTGCGCAAAGCTTCCGCCAAAGATTCTGGAGTCTGTTCATTAAAAAACAAACCGGTTTGATTTTCTATTACTGTTTCCAAAGCGCCGCCCTTACGATAAGCGATTACTGGACGTCCAGCAGCCATTGATTCCACGGGGGTAATTCCAAAATCTTCTTCTTGAGGATTGATAAAAGCCAAAGCTTTTTGGTATAATTTTGCCTTCTCTTCATCGTTTACTCTACCCAAAAATTCTATTTTTTGATTTCCGTTGGCAATTTTTTTCAAACGATCCAAATCCAAACCATCACCAAATATTTTTAGACGATAATCTCCGCCCAGTAAATTAAAAGCTTCAATTACCAAATCAATTCTTTTGTAAGGCACCAAACGGCAGCCAGCCAAAAAATAAGCCTCATTTCCTTCTGGCATTTTTTCAGCAACAGAAAACTTGGTTGTTTCTACTGGCGGATAAATTACTTGGCTTTCACGGCGATAATATTTTCTAATTCTACCGGCGACCATCTGGGAATTGGCGATAAAATGATCCACGCGCTGAGCGGCATTGTAGTCCCAAATTCGCAAACGATTCAAAACCATGGCAATTATTTTTTTGAAATACTTGTTAAACTTTAATTCATTCAAGTATTGATGAGCATCGCTCCAAAGATAACGGGTTGGGGTGTGGCAATAGCAAATGTGCAAAGTGTCTGGCAAAGTAATCACTCCTTTAGCAAAAGAACTGGTGTCGGAAATCACCAAATCAAATTCGCGCAAATCAAAAAACTCCACGGCCATCGGCATGAATTGCAAGTACCAGCGATAATGGCGAACACCGCCCGGAAGACGCTGAATAATTGAAGTATCAATTTGGTGGCCCTTTAAATGGCTGATGTTTTTTTTGTCGTAAAGCAAAGTATAAATTTTTGCTTCCGGAAACATCTCCGCAAAAACGGCTAGTACTTTTTCAGCACCGCCGTCTTGAGCGAGATGGTCGTGGATGAGCGCGACTTTCATAGATATTTTATTCCGCTTCGCGATGTTTCAAAACAGCAAGCGGGGTTTTAAAGAGAATAGTAAAATCAAGAAGAATAGACCAGTTTTCAATATAAAAAACATCCAGCTTCACTTCTTCTTCAAATAGCAAATCACTGCGTCCGGAAATCTGCGCCATGCCAGTGATGCCTGGTTTGATGGTTAAAGATTTTCGATGATGATGTTCATATTTTGCCACTTCTTCCGGCAAATGCGGACGAGGGCCAACCAAGCTCATTCTGCCAATAAAAACCAAGAATAATTCTGGCAATTCATCCAAAGACCAACGGCGAATAACTTGTCCAACGCGAGTCACGCGCGGATCGTTTTGAATCTTAACCATCGGGCCATCAGAACGCAGATTTCGATCGGCTAGTTCTTTATAGCGCATATTATCAGAATCTGGAATCATGGAGCGGAATTTAAAATAATTAAAAGGTTTTCCACCTTCACCAACGCGAGTCACGTGAGAACCGTCATCGCGGCGAGAAAAGAAAACTGGGCCGCGGCTATCCAACTTGATGGCAATTGCCACCAATAAAATAATTGGCGAAAAAATAATAATTAATAATCCGGAACCAATAACATCCATCACTCTTTTGACAATTCTTCCCCAGCCTTCCAAAGTGGTTCTTTTCACTTCCACCACCGGAACGCCGGCAATATCAGCTACTTCGTTGCGCAAAACTTTGATGCCAAGCAAATCAGCAACATATTTGAAAGTGATATGATTTTCATTAGCAAAATCATAAAGACGAACCAATTCGGCTTTACTCAAATTTGGATCGCATTGAATTATTTCGTCGACTCTGTTGCCGGCAATAAATTCAGTGATTTCCTGAGCAGTTTCCAAAGAAAAATCTCGGATGCGTTTTACTACTTCATAGCCAAAATGGCGATGGGCAGAAAAATCATGGACAAAATTATCAGCTGTTTTTCCGTTGCCGACAATTAAAACCTTTTTGATTCCCCAGCCGAAAAGAAAAGATTTTCTTTGAAGAAATCTAATAACAATATGAGCAAAGCTGACATAAATAATTGTCAAAAACCAAGTAGCCAAAACAATAAAACGAGAATCAAAAAGTTCGCGGCGGAAAAAGATAAAAATTGCAATCAAGGCAAAGCTAGTTGAAGATGCCAAAAATATTCTCGCTAGTTCTCGAGCAATTTTTCCGGTGGAAGTGATGCGGTAGATGCCGGAAAGAGCCAAAACAATCAACCACAAAAAAGAAACCGACAAAACAAGCTCCAAATAATAATTAAATGGCAAATTAAAAATAACTGGACGAACTTCGCTTAAAGCACCACTAAAACGCAAAAAATAAGCGCTAATCGCCGCCAAAACAATCATCAAATAATCAATTGGGATTAAGATGAATGGAAAAAATAATTCTGGTTTTTTAATTTTCATAATTAAAGTTTTATTTAAATGTTAGCTTCGGGCAAGCTGTAAGCCGGATTCTGTCAACGAGGACGAACCTCATTGGACGGTTATTTATCTAGCTTGGCAATTACTTGCCAAATCAAGCGAGCTACTTTTTTTCCAAAATAAAAAAATAATGGAATTTGCTCTTGCTTCAGATAGGGTTTACCGCGGCACGCCGTCACCGGCGGCCGAAGCTCGTAGTCGTTTTATCGACATCAAGCAACTTTTCACCTTTCATCCGCATATACAGCAGATTAGTATTGTCTCTGTGGCACTTTCCCTAGGGTTTCCCCTGGTGGATGTTGTCCACTATCTCCTAAAGAAGTCCGGACTTTCCTCACCAAACAAAGTTTGGCGCAACCGTCCGCTTGCCCTTCTAACTTTCCAAAGCATACAAGAAAAAGGAGAAAAAAGCAAGTTTTTAATAAAAAAACCCCATAAAAAAGGGGTTTTTCTAATTTTAAGGGTTAATTATCGGCTTGCCGGCTTGAAATAGCTCCCAAGCCTGATTTTGGGAAATAGCTCCCTCCCAAAGACCAAAGTCGCTTAGCTGAAAAGGATAGTTTTCGGCTTTGATTAATATTTCTTTAATTGGCTTTTTAAGCCAAACCACCGGCTTGGAAAAGACTGTCTCACCGTCAATATACCAATTTAACATCATCTCTTGAGAATTATAAGCTAAAACAAAATGATGCCAAAGATTGTCTTTGGGAATAAAAGGGTCATTGGTTCCAAGAAGGCCATCGAAGAAAGGAGTTGGTCCAAAAGTCCAACGGGAATACCACAGAGAAACAGCGGAGGTAACTAACCATTCTTCGTCATTTAACAAACCAATCGCTACTCGGCCATCTTCCGGATAAGATATATTACGCCACCAAAATTCATAAGACAAATCTCGCGGTGAAAAATCTTCCGGCAAGATTTGTCTTTTTGGTTGGTCTTGCCAATAAAATTTACTATCTGATGCACCAAAATGCCAATGATAAATTTTCTGCGGATTTAATAAAGGGTGATAGAGATCATTAGTGTAAAATGGTTTTCCAATCTGAAAAAAACAAGATAATTCTTCATGAGCAATTGAACGATGCCAAATCGCCAGTTCATCAATAGAAATATTTGATCCAGAAAAATAAAATTCTTTAATCGTAAAAGGATAGAAATAATCAAAACGACTAATTTCCATACCATCTTGATATAAAATTACGATATTTTCCACCAAAGAAAAGACAACTGCCACTTGGTGCCAATTATTATCACTAATAATTGATAAAGAACTAGTGGCTAAAGATGTGGCGCCAGCATATAGAGAACCGTTTTCGGTAAACATAAATTGTTCCGGTTCAGTGCCGGTATGATTAAATGTGAAAGATAATCTTGCTCCCGGCTCTGCTCGATAATAAAAAGCAGTGCTTGCTCCATTCAAAACCATTGGATACTTCAAAGAAAAATCAGCGCCAAAACTATCGTTATTTAGTTTTAAGGCACAACCATTCTTGCCTAGGCTAAAAGAATAATCGTTTGGAATAAAAATTCTATTATTATGATCTAGACTATCAGCAGCATAAGCCCCTTCGCATTCATCAAAATGCCAAATATACTCCAAACCGGGACTATCAATGGAAGGCGGAAGAATTTTTTCCGGTTCACCGTTTTGGATTTTAATAAAAGTTGAAGTTGGCGTGGAAGTTGGTGTTGGATCAATAATTGGTTCCGTGCTGGTTGGCGTGGAAGTTGGTGTAGAAGTCGGCGTGCTAGTCGGCAATGGATCAATAACCGGCTCAGTGCTGGTTGGCGTACTGGTCGGCGTGCTAGTTGAAAAAGCAATTAATTTAAAATCCAAAGAATTATCGCCAGAATTCAAAAAATTACCTTCTGCATCTTTCATTCTTTCCAAATAACTATCATCCGTTAAAGCAGTAGCGGCTTTTCCGGAAAAATACAAAGCATCTTCACCAAAACCAATCTTATCAATAATATCTGAATCATCAGGAGAAGAAATAGCTTTCAAGGCAGAATAAATAGTATAACCGCTTTTTCCCCAATTAAAATCTGAATTGAACACCGTCACATCTGCTTTGGAAAGCCATGATTCTTCGGAATCAGAATCGACCAATAAAAATTTTCCATAAGGAGCAATTACCTTTCCGGAGTTAAAATAAAAATCTTTAGCTTCAGAAAAACGGAGCATGATTCCTGGGTCAAAAGCAGTTTTTGCTTTTTCTAAACGATAATTATAGGCCGCCAAATCATAAGATTGGTCGTTGGGATTAAATATTTCTAACCAATGATTATTACCGCTAGAAAATATTTTGGTAATCAAAGGCGAAGCTAGAACTGGCAAAACCGGAGCACTGCCACCACCACCACCCGAACTGATTGGCGGCGTGGAAGTTGGTGTAGAAGTCGGCGTGCTGGTCGGTGTGGAGGTTGGGATTTTGATTGGCGTGGTGCTTGGAGTGGAAGTTGGAGTCTTGATTGGCGTGCTCGTTGGAGTGGAAGTTGGAGTAATAATCGGATTTTCTTTTTCTTTCTCCTTTTCTTTTTCAGCTTTACAAATTGCTAAAAATTGAGCTTTTTTTTCTTTTGCCTTCTCACCAGCTTCTTTGATGACCTGCCAGCGAACCATGTCGCCAGGCCTTGGGCAAGAAGGCTTGTTTTCATCTGGACACAAATATGGATCAGCCAAACCAGAAGCAACTAGCTCTGAATTAACAAAAATTAACTTGCCATCTGGCTTTAAAATATAAACATAAAAAAGCCAGCGCGAATAAGAATCTTTTTTTGCTAGCGGGTCAGGAACTAAAATCAATTCCCCAGAAGATAACAATTGCTCATTGTATTTTTTCGCCTCTTGCCCGCGGCACTCGTTGGTTTTTCTTTTTGAAGAAATAATTTCTGGCGCATCAACATCGATGTAACGAACCTTTCGGCCATCTTTCAAGACAAAAGTGTCGCCATCAATTACTCTTTCCACTTCTGGATTGTCGCCATACTTATCCGTGGTGCTGGCTTTTTTGGCAGCGGCGGGATCTTCAATAATTTTATAATTTGGATCAGGAAATAAATCACTCCAATTTTCTTGGCTTTGAACAACTTGCGGCATAATATTTTCTGAACTGCCTGCTGTCCCGTTGCTATGTTCAGATTCCGCAATTGCCGGTTGGGGAGAAATAAGATTACTAATTTTTTTGGTTAAAAGACGCAAGCTAGAAAGTGGATTATTGATTAAACTCCACTTAATAATTAATTTCAAAGTGGGCTGCTTGCCGCGAATTTCCTGGTCATCAAAATTGCTCACCAAAGGAATATCGGTTTTGACACTTACCAAACTCGGTTGAGCATATTGCGTAAAAGGAATAAACATATAACGCTCGCCATCTTTTTCCACGCCAGCATCATAACCAATTATCTCTGGAGCCGGAATAGCCATCTGATTACGACGATTAATTTTGGAAAATTCTCTACTTTGCGACAAAACATCGCCCTGATCATTTACAACAGTACTGTTATCAAAACCATCGGGAGTGATGTTGACGGCATATTTTTCTCGATCATACTGCAAAGTACGCAAATCATAAGGATTGCCAGTATTAGCACTCTCATAAACCTTCTCTACGAAACCTGAGCAAATCCATTGCCCGCTTCCCGGCCCTTTCTGGGCATGAAAATCAAAATCATAAGCTGGTGCGGTGGCCGCAATGTTTTTGGCTAGTAAAATTGCAGTCGCCCGCTCCAAAGGACTAGCATTAATCGGTAATTTAGCACCGATTAACACTTCGCCATTTTTGAGATTCACAAAATCTTTGGCCGGTGTTTTGACAATACCATTAGCTAAAGCTTCGACAATATAATCCACACCATTTTCTTGACCGACATAAATACCAACATGGCCAGTATAAAGATGGGTTAAAAGACCATGTTCAACTTTGATCAAATCTAAATCACTATAACCATACATTTTTCCATTAGATGATGTGCGATAAACCAAAGAACCCAGAGGCATCGCCCTAGCTTCTTTCGGCCAAAATAAAATAGCCGGCAAAAGCAAAGCAAAAATTATAAAAAAATATTTTTTCATATTTATTAATTGATTAATTTTCAATTTATAAATTTTCTCCGGACAGATATTTTTCCCAATCTGGTTCGGAAATTTTTGGCAAAGAAAAATTTTCTTTGCCTTGATGACGATTTAGAATCTCGGCAGTAAAAGATCTGGAAAAAGGACTAAATTCCGAATTTTGATAAATTTTAATCAAAAAATCTTCTGCTTCTTGATTCCCTTGTTCCAATTTGGCGCGGGCTAAAAATATTGCTGAATTTCTTTCTTTTTCCGAGGCGGAAAATAACAGCGGCCAAAGATCAGTAAAAAAATTTTCAGGAAAATTGCCACCAGAAGAAACTAGCAAGGCTTGTAAATAAGAAATTCTTAATTCTTTGACGGTTAGTATTTTTTCTTTTTCTGACCATTGTTTGAATTCTGGATCTTTGTTAGCTAATAAAATTAAAGACTGTGCTCGTTCGGAAAGGGCAATTTTTTGGTCGCCGACTTTTAATCGTTCCATGTCACGCCAAGAAGACAAAGGAAGATTAAAATTATTTTGAATAAAATTGCGTAACTGGGCGTCAGTACTAGCTTCGAAAACCACCAATAAATCGGCAGAAACATTATCTGCTCCAAAAGCTTCCCGCCAAACTTTTAATAATTCCTGCTTGAAAATCAGATCTTCATCGGCTGCACTCAAAGTTCTGATGATTTTTCCCCTAGTTTTCTGATTGCCGCTTTTTAAAGACTCCACGAGTACGCCTCGTGCCAGAAGGCGTTTCAAAGAACAATCTTCGTGGCAAAGCGGTTCGGCAAAAACCGACAAGCTTAATTTTTGAAAAGCTAATGGCGTTTTCAAAAATAAAGGATATTTTAGCCAGAGATTGCCGGCGACTGAATAAATAAACATGGAAACAATGACAATGATTAAAAAAATTGAAGCAAAAATATAGCGCCATTTTTTTAAACATAAAAATAATTTTTGATTTTTCATTTTCATAAAAATTAGAAGGCATTTTTGCCAATAAAAAAATATGCCTCCAGCATAACACTGGAGGCATAAAAAAATCTTTTCTAGCTAGTAAACAAAAACTAAATTATTCGCTGGCAGAAATGCCAAGCTGTAATTGGTTAATATAATCTTCGGTGGCAGTCGCTAATTCTGGTTCTAGTTTTGCTATTTGAATCGCCGTAGCAATCGCTTCTTCAAATCGTCCCGCACCTTCATACATTTTTGCTAAATTAATATAGAGACGATAATCATTTGGGGATAATTCGGTTAGGCGCTTGGCGTATTTTATGCCCCGTTCATAATCCCCACTTGCCAAACTTGAACTAGCGGCATTCATCAAAATTGAAGGGGTGGTGGCATATTCTAAGCCATCCAAATCTGCACATTGCTGAAAAGCAGCAAGAGCTTCATCGTTTCTTTTTTGGGAATTATAGAAAGAGGAAAGGCGGCAATAGCCTTCTGGATATTTTGGATTCAAATTAATACCCTCCTTCATGACTTCTTCTGCTTTTTGATAATCGCCTTCAATTGCCAAAATCTGCCCCTTCACAAAATAAAGAGCGGCCCGGCCCGGAGAAGAAGTGATTGACTGATTCACTGCTTCGAGGGCTTTTTGCTGATACTCTTTTTGGTTGGCGGAATTTTCATTTTGAAAACTAGCAACAACTGACATTAATTGAGCAAATTCCAAATTTTTCAAGCTATCTTGAGGATTTTCTGCCAAATTTTCTTCCGATAATTGAACCGCGTAGCTTAGAACATCTGCCCGTTCTTCTCCGGACAAAGAAAGTAAGGTTTGTGGATTACTGGAAATCAAACGAATAAAGGTGGTTTTTGGATCACGAGCCAAAGGATGAGGAGTTTTGAAGGTTTCTTGATAGGTTTGATAACCTTCCCAAGTTCGCCCAGCGGAAATTTGGGCGTAGCCAATAATAGTTTTTTTGAAAATTCGATAAGGCATTAAATTACAATAATTGGCAATAATTAAAATCATAATTAAGCCACCAATAATTCCGCCAACTTCCCAGCCACTAGATAATCTGCTTTTGACTGCTGCTTTCTCTGGCTCCAAAGAAGAGTAATGATAAGCAATTAGCCCCAAAGTAATCATCAAACCGACATAAGTCACCAAAGAATCAAAAACCGCCAAATTTTGGATGAAATAAGCAATTAACAAACAGAACAAGAGAATTACTTCAATATTCTTTCTTCCTTTTTCGGTCCAGCCGATTTTTGCCTCGTCTTTTTTGATGACAATCCATAATTCACGAACCGCAAAAAAGAAAATACTCAAATAAGCAAGCAAGCCGATAGCCCCCGTTGTGGAAGCAATATCAAAAATATTATTGTGCGCACGGTCAAAATAAGTTTCACTGCGAGAATAGTCGTAGAAACGAGGATTAAATTGACGATCAAAAACATTGGCGTAATTACCAAAGCCAACGCCGAGCCAAGGATGATTTTTGAAATCCTTAACTGCTCCTTCCCAAGAAACCAAACGAGTCTGAAAAGTGGCTTTGCTGGAAGTCAGGTTTCGCAAACGAGTATTGTTTTGGAACCAAGGTTGTTGCCATTGAGAAAATAACAAAATTACCCCCATCGAAAGTGCACAAAAAGTAATTAGAGAAATTCGACGGATTTTTTTTGCTTTAGCAAAAAGACCAAATAAAAAAGTAGCAGCAATAATACTAATTCCCAAACCAATAATCGCCCCCGAAGTATTGGAACGATTAAAGGCAAAAAGCATTAAGATAATTGGCAAGAACCAAAGCCAGCGAAGATTTTTGTCCTTGGTACGGACAAAGAGCATGGCTGAAAAATAGATATTAAAAATTAAATATCCACTAACATAAGCGGTGTTGCCAATTGTGCCATAGGCAATTTTTGACAAAACAACGATTGCTTCAATAGAAGCCACCACCACCGAAGATGATAATAATAAATACCAAGAGTTCTTATCGCGAAAAGCAGTAATAATATATAAGTACAACAAGAAAAAATGAAAGATATGAAAAAATCCAAGCATTCTTTCGGTGTTGCCCCAAAAACTAAGATTAAAATCTACCCCCGTGAAACAAGTCACCAAAATCACCGCGAAATAGGCCAAGAGACCATAAATAATCCAGGAGCGGCGCGGACGTAGTTCTGGTGCCTTGAGCATTAAAATCAAAAAGAAAGGCAGGAGAAATTCCATCAAAAGATTAAAGGAAATTTGCTTGGAAGAAATAAAAGGAAATAAAAGTTGAGGAAAAGTAAAAAAAACAATCAGAAGTGAGGCGATAACCCCAAACTGAAAGAGGCGCAAATAATTTTTGCTAGACATAAATTATATTAAGTTAAATTTTATTTGCTTATATTTTACCACACCAAATGGTTTTTTGGTAGTTTTGGCGGGTTTTTGTTTTTTATAATTAGTTGATAAGTGGTTTTCTGTTTTTTTATTGCTCTTATGAAACAATAAAGCCATGGGCCCGGCACGGTTGTGAAACCAGGCTTAACATCTGAGCTTCCAGGGTTCAACTCCCTGCGGGTCCACATCAAACAACACTGTTTTGACTTCTTGAAATAATTTGTTATAATAATTATGTTAAGCCTGGTTTCAAAAACACAACTCTGCGAAGCAGTTACATATTATCAAAAACCCGCCTTTGGCGGGTTTTTGTTTATATTGTTTTTTTCCACTTCAAATAAGCTTCCATAAATGGCAATAAATCACCGTCCAAAACCTTGTCTACCTCACTGGTTTCATGATTGGTACGATGATCCTTTACTAGGCGAGCACCATATAAAATATAAGACCTAATTTGTCTTCCCCATTCCGCCTTGACTACTCCGCCCTTCAATTTTTTTTCCGAAGCTTCTTTTTTTTCTTCTTCCAATTGAAAAAGCTTGCCTTTTAAAATCTTCATCGCATTTTCGCGATTTTGATGTTGGGATCTTTCGCTTTGGCAAGCGACCACAATTCCAGTTGGTAAATGGGTTAAGCGAATTGCTGATTCTGTTTTGTTAACATTCTGGCCGCCCGGACCGCTAGAACGAAAAAGGTCTACTCGCAAATCTTCGTCTTTGATGACTATTTCGTCATTTTCAGGCAGTTCAGGAATAACCTCCACCAAAGAAAATGAAGTTTGGCGCAAATTTTCCGCATCAAAAGGAGAAATGCGGGCCAAGCGATGAACGCCATTTTCACTTTTTAAATAACCATAAGCAAAAGGTCCAGCGAGGCGCAAAGAAACACTTTTTATGCCAGCTTCGTTGGCAACCAAGCGATCAATAATTTCTATTTTGAAACCTTTTCTTTCAGCAAAGCGAAGATACATTCTTTCTAACATTTGGGCCCAGTCTTGAGCGTCAACCCCGCCAACACCAGCATGAATGGAAAGAATTGCTGGCAAATCATCGTGCTCATCACCCAATAAAGAATAAAACTCCAAATCAGCAACTTGTTTTTCTAGTTCGGAAACTTTTTTTTCTAATTCGTTACTTAGTTCTTCGTCATTTTCTGTTGCCGCCATAGAAAGCATTTCGTCAGTAGAAACTAATTCTTTTTCCAAATTAATCAAAGACTCTAATTCGCTATTCAAACGCTCTGCTTCCCGTCCAACATTGGCTGCTTCATTTTGGTTCTGCCAAAAATCTGGCTCAGCCATTATTTTTTTTAATTCCAAAAGACGCTCCTGTTTTACGTCAAAAGCTAAAAGATTTTTTAGTTGAGAAAATTTATCACCAAGTTCGGATAGATTATTTAAATTAAGCATAAATACAGTATAACAAAAGAAAACAATAAACAAAAACCCGCCGAAAAGCGAGTTTTTGAGAGTATAAATAAGGTTTTAGCGCTTTGACCATTGTGGTCTCTTTCTGGCGCCTTTCAAACCTGGTTTTTTTCTTTCTTTGGAGCGACGATCACGAGTTAGCCAGCCGTTAACCTTCATTTGTTCTTTTAGGGCTTCATCAAAGAGACACAAAGAACGAGCAATACCGTGGCGAACAGCTTCAATTTGACCACTAACACCACCACCGCGAACGATGATTGAGAAGTTTAAATCACGAACGTGTCCGGAAGCTTTTAATGGTTGAGTGAGGATGTTTAACATTTCTCCAGGAAAATAAGCGGAAGCCTTTTTGCCGTTGATAACGATTACCCCTTTACCATTTTTAAACAAGCGAACTTGAGCAACGGAAGTCTTGCGGCGTCCGACAGATTTCAAGTATTCACCGGAAAAATCAGCAGTTTCTGGAGTCTTTTCAAAAATGACTTCTTCAACTTCAGCTTCTCCAGCTTCAGCATCCAAAATTTCTTCTTCAGCAACAACTGGAGCTTTTTTTGGAGCCTTTTTTACTTCTTTTACTGTAGTTTTTTTCTTTTCTGGCATAGTATCTAAATTATTTGATGATTAAGCGCTTTAACATGGCAACGCGTAATTTGTTGTCCGGAAGCATTTCGCGAACAGCACGGCGTAAAACATCGCCAGGGTTGTCAGACAAAATTTCAGAAATCTTTTTGGTTTTGAGGCCGCCAAGATAACCGGAATAACTAAAATATTTCTTTTGGTCCAGTTTTTTGCCGGTAAATTTCAAGCTGCCAATATTATAAACTTCAACGATATCACCCAAATCAAGATGAGGTTGAAATTCTGGTTTGTTTTTTCCACGCAAAATAGTTGCGATATTGGTAGCAAGGCGACCGACGGTTTTGTCAGTAGCATCAATTTTGTGTATGTTTCTTTCCACTTTTGTCATATATTTATTTTAACAGGATTTTATACCAATTCAATCTGAGCCATTTCAGCGCCATCACCTTGGCGAGTGCCAAGTTTTGTGATTCTAGTGTAACCGCCTTGGCGTTCTTTGTAGCGAACAGCCAAAACTTCAATCGCTTTCTTGACAGCGTTTTCTTGCGGTAAGGTAGCGATTAATTCGCGACGGGCAGCTAAAGTGCCAACTTTGGCGACAGTAATCATTTTTTCTACTAGAGAACGGACTACTTTGGCTTTTGCTTCGGTGGTGGTTACTTTTTCGTAAATAATAATACTGGAAGCCATGTTGCGAAGCATCAGTTCGCGCGGGGCTTTTTTGCGATCTAAGGTTTTGTTTGTATTACCGTGTCTCATATAATCAGAGTGAAAAATTCATTATTTAAAAAATTATTTTGCTTTTTTCTTTTTTGCTGGTTTTTCTTCAGCAATTTCTTCTTCGATGGCTTCTTCTTCGACTGGAGCTTCTTCGGTTACTGTTATCTCCTTGTTTTGTTCAATGGCTCCTGGAAGCAAGACGCTGAACTGATCAACCAAAATTTTTACTGATTGTTCAAAGGCTTCCATCGGAGAAATTGTGCCATCAGTTTTGAGATTCAAAACTAATTTATCCCAGTTGGTCATTTTACCAACGCGAGTATTTTCAACATCAATACTAACAACTAATACTGGGGAGAAAATGGAATCAATTTCAATATAACCAATATCTCGACCATCCTTTTTGTTTCCTTCAACCATTCGATAACCGCGCCCTTCATTGATGAAAATTTCTAAATCCAAATTAGCGTCTGCGGAAGTAGTTTCGGCTAAAAATAATTCTGGGTTAGCGATTTGAACAGCGCTATTTTTTTCAATATCAGCAGCGGTGATTTTTTTTGCGCCTTTGACGTGAAGCTCTAATCTTACTTCTTCTTCAGAATGAACTTTTAGTCTTAATTGTTTTAGGTTGAGAATAATTTCCAAAACATCTTCTTTGACGTTAGGCATTGCCATGAATTCGTGACTGACCCCTTTGATTTTTACACCAACAACGGCCGCGCCTGGAAGAGATGACAACAAAACTCGACGTAATGAATTACCCAAAGTCATTCCATAACCTGGATATAAAGGTTCAACAATAATTGATCCTTCGTTTTGATCTTTACCTGGCTTGAATTCAATTTTTTTTGCTAAAGCGATGTTTTGCATAATAAGACGCGTTATAATGGCTAAAAAATAACCAGAAGAAACGCTTAATTATTTTGAGTAATGTTCAATGATCATTTGGACATTGAAATTCTGAGGCAAATCATTATCATTCGGTTCGTGCAAGACTTTGGCACTGTTATCTTTTTCTTTGTTTAACCAGCTTGGCATTTCAGATTTTTTGGCTTGTTGTCCATCACGGAAAAAACGATTTTTTTCGCTGGTTTTTTTCAAGGCAATCACATCACCGACTTTTACAACCAAGGAAGGAGTGCAAGCTTTTCTACCGTTAACAGTAAAATGTCCATGAGTTACTAATTGTCTGGCCTGAGTGCGAGAAGCAGCAAATCCAAGGCGATAAACAACATTATCAAGGCGCATTTCCAATAAACGGAAAAAATTCTTACCGGCATCACCAGTTTTTTTCTGAGCAGCCACGAAGATTGCTCGAAATTGTTTTTCCATTAAATTATAGAATTTCTTTGCTTTTTGCTTTTCAGCTAATTGCAAACCGTAGTCGCTCAAACGTTTGCGGCCTTTTGGACCATGAAATCCTGGAGCATAATTGCGCTTAACCATCCCGCATTTTGCAGTATTGCAGCGATCTCCCTTCAAAAACAGTTTTTCACCAAGACGGCGGCACTGTTTGCATTTTGGTTCTAAAT
>CAZXPO010000007.1:0-17250 GCA_964643165.1 uncultured Gammaproteobacteria bacterium
TTTTTTCCATCTTCTGATTCTGATTATTTATACATCAACGTCGAAGCGCCAGTTGGCTTGAGCCTGGAAGAAAGTGATAAAATTGTTCAAGAGGTGGAAGGCCGTCTTCTAAAATATAAAGAAATAAATAATTTCAACACGATTGTCGGCTCCTCTGCTTCTAGTATGGGTGCTCTCGGCGGTGGTTCTAGTTCTTCTCATTTATCATCGATTTCAATCAAATTGGTTCCGGAAAAAGAGAGAGGAATCAAGTCCTATAAATTAGGAGACAAAATTCGAGCCGATTTAAGCGACATTAACACTGCTAATATCTCTGTCGATATTCCAGCAAATGGACCAAGCACTGGCTCGGCTTTTGAAGCTCAAATTTCCGGTGAAGATTTGCAACAATTAGACAAAATTGCTTCCGATCTAAAACCTTTGTTGGCGTCAGTGCCGGGTGTGGTTAATCCGGAAATATCCTTAAAAGATTCGCCAGCTGACTATACTTTCCATTTGGACCCAGCTCGGTTAGAGCTTTATAATCTGAATGCCGCCTCTGTTGGTTCAACTTTGCGCTTAGCAATTTCCGGAACAGAAGTGACGACGGTTTTGAAAGACGGTGAAGAAACCAAGGTAATTGCTCGTTTTTCTGAAGAACGAATTCCAGACTTAGAAGCTTTGCAAAATCTACAGATTCTTAACTTACAGAATCAGCCGGTTTTTTTGAAAGATGTCGCCAACATCAAACTCGAACCTTCAGTGGAAACAATCACTAGAATTGATCAGAAGCGCGTGGTGGTTCTTTCTGCCGCTGCTTCTGCCGAAACCAATTCCACCGAAATCTTGGCCGCGTTTGAAAGTAAAATTAAGGCTTATCAGTTTCCTGACGGCTACGAAATCCATTATGGCGGAGAAAATGAACAGAATGCCGAATCGGTTATGTCTATCTTGCAAGCAATGATTGTGGCTATTTTCTTGATTATGATTACTCTGATTATTCAGTTTAATTCCGTCAAAAAAGTTTTTGTTGTTTTAACAACAATTCCTCTGGCTTTGATTGGTGTCTTTTTCGGTCTAGCAATTGCTCGCGTCAATCTCTCCTTTCCTGGCTTAATTGGTGTTTTGGCTTTGTTTGGTATTGTAGTTAAAAACGCTATTATTTTAGTTGATAAGATTAATCTCAACTTGCGCAGTGGCATTCCATTTATGGAAGCGATTATTGATGCTGGCAAATCCAGAATGGAAGCTATTTTTATTACTTCAATTTGTACAATCATCGGGATTATCCCAATTACTTTGTCTGATGAAACTTGGCGGGCTTTGGGTTGTTCAATTATTTTTGGTTTATTACTTTCTTCGTTCCTAACTTTATTTATTGTGCCAACTTTGTTTATGGCAATTGTGAAAGACAAAAAAAGAAATTACTAAGATATTATTCAAATCAAAAAGACTGTCTATCTCGACAGTCTTTTTTTATTTTTATTTTTGAAGAGATTCTTTGTAGTCTAGCAGCTTCAAGTTATCAAGGGCATTTTTGTATCCGGGATTAATTTTTAATTCTTGATTGAAATAAAATCTGGCCGCTTGATAATAATTTTTATCCATCAAATAAAGTCCGATATTGTTGTTGGTGAGCTGTTCTGCGGGATTGATAGTTTGCGCTTGTAGATATTCATTAAAAGCTTTTTCTAAATCTCCTTGAAGATAATAAATTGCGCCCAAATTGTTGTGGGCAAAAGCTGATGATGGTGAAAATTTTACGGCTTTTTTCCAAAAAGAATCAGCGTTCGCGTAGTCTTTTATTCTGAAGGTTGAAATAATTATAGCGATTACTAAAATTGCCAGAGGAATTATTTTTGCTAGGCGGCGCGGTAATTTTGGAAAGGAGAGTACAGCAATTAGTAATCCCAACCCCGGCAAATATAATCGATGATCCAAATTAAAGGAAACACCATAAGTTGGATTATTTTGAAAAATCAAAGAAGGGGTAATTAAAACAAAAAACCAAAATCCACCAAATAAAAACAAAGTCTTATTCATTTTTTTTCTTTGCCACCAAGCCGCTGCAAGCAAGACCAAGAAAATAATTAGCCCTGGCCAGATAGAAGAGTCAGTGTTTGTTGGCAGGGTAGAAAGATTAAAAGGCCAAAAAAACTTTTCCAAAAAAACAAACATTGCCTTGATGCCACTGCCGATTCCGGTGAAAAGACCGGATAAGCTAGACATTGATTTTCCACCAATTGCACCAAAACGAAAAAGAAAATAAAAAATTATACTTGTTACCCAAACCAAAATTGGCGCCAGAAAAGATGGTAATTTAATCGTCTCTTTGATTTTTTTAAAATTAAAAATATTAGGAACAAAGGGAAGAAGAACGAGTGGCAGAAGAATTGCTGTTTCTTTGGAAAAAATTGCCAAAACTAAAAATAGAAAATGAAGAATCAGACTGCTGGTTTTATTATTCTTTTGAAAATTAAGAAAACTGAGAACAGCCGCCAAAGAAAAAACACCAAGCAGCAAATCATTTCTTCCTGGGAGCCAGGCGACGGCCGGTAAAATTGTTGGATGAATGGAAAATATAACCGCCGAAAACCAACAAAGTCTTTTTTTGAATCCCAATTCTTTTAATAGAAAAAAAATTAGCACGGCCATGATGGCATTCAAAAAAATGTTGTGCCAATAAAAGAAGGGCCAAGAAGCTCCCGAAAGATGATAATCCAGCCAGAAAGAAAATTCCAAAAGAGGGCGATAAAAAAATGCTTGTTCAGAAAAGAATGGATCGCTCGTGAAGATGTCCCCGATACTGGCGTTTTTGATAACTGAAAAATTTTCTCCAATCAAACTCTGGTCATCGAGATAAGTTAAATCAAAAGAAATTATTTGCCAATAAAAAGCGATTGGCAACAAGGCTAGCAAAAAAACGA
Source organism: uncultured Gammaproteobacteria bacterium (assembly GCA_964643165.1). Classification (GTDB taxonomy): domain Bacteria; phylum Patescibacteriota; class Patescibacteriia; order Patescibacteriales; family UBA12465; genus CAINDR01. The sequence goes on from CAZXPO010000007.1 coordinate 2,907, forward strand.
CAAAATATTTTTTTACGAAGAATAAAATTTTTTCTTTATTTATCTTTTTCATAACCGCCGAAAAGATAAGTTAATCCTGATGCGAGAGTGAGGATGCCATAGCGCAGGCTGCGCCAGAAAGAAATAGATGATGATTCGTGAAAATAGCGAATTGGCACCGGAATTTCACCGATGCGAAATTTTTTCGCGATTAATCGGAAAAGCATTTGAGAATCAAAAACAAAATCGTCAGAATTTTTTGAAAAATCAACAGACGAAAGAGCTTGGCGTGAATAGGCGCGCATCCCGGTGTGCCATTCGCTCAAATTTTGGCCGCTAATAATATTTTCAGTGATGGTTAATAAGCGATTGGAAAAATATTTATATTTTGGCATACCGCCAGCCAAAACTTCTCTTCGGGAACGGATTCGGCTGCCCAAAACAACATCAAAATAATTATCAATAATTAATTCGGCAAAGTACCTGGCTAATCGCGGATCGTATTGATAGTCCGGGTGAATCATAATCACCACATCAGCACCTCTTTCTAGGGCCAAACGATAACAAGTTTTTTGATTACCGCCATAGCCCAAGTTTTTTTCGTGTCGTACGGCAAATAAATTAAGTTCTTTTGCGACCTCCATCGTTCGATCCTGGCTAGCATCATCTACCAAAATAATATCATCAATGATTTCTGGCAAATCAGCGACAGTTTTGGCTAGAGTTTTTTCGGCGTTATAAGCTGGGAGGACAACGCAAATTTTTTGGTTTCGATACATATGCTGATATTTTAGCGTAAAAATAGCCAATTGTAAATTATTTTTTTGATTTTTTTGGTTGAATATTAAGCCTGTTTATGATAAGATTAGATTAAATTTATGAGCGACACTTTTTCGCCGCTTGCTTCCAGAGTCCGTCCAGTTGATCTTGGTGAGTTCGTTGGACAGGATGATTTGGTCGGTTCAAAAAGTTGGCTGGCTAGTGCGATCAAAGGTGATCATCTGCCAAGCTTGATTTTTTGGGGTCCTCCTGGAAGCGGCAAAACAACTCTTGCTTTGATTATCGCCAAGGAAACAAAGGCGAATTTTGTGCAACTCTCAGCCGTAGAAAGTGGGATTAAAGATTTGCGAATGATTTTGGATCGGGCTCGTGAAGATCGCCGTTTGGGAGTGAAGACTATTCTTTTTATTGATGAAATTCATCGCTGGAACAAGGCTCAGCAAGACGCATTACTGCCTCAAGTTGAAAATGGCACTGTTTCTTTGATTGGCGCCACCACTGAAAATCCTAGCTTTTCAGTTAATGGGGCCTTGCTTTCTCGTTCCAAGGTTTTGGTCCTCAAAACCTTAACTGAAAAAGAAATTATCAAAATTTTGGAGCAGGCTCTGGAAAAAGATGGTATTGCGAAGGGCAAGGCTGGAAAAATTAATTCGGAGGCCCTCAAAGTTATCGCTAGTTTATCTGGTGGTGATGCTCGTCGGGCTCTAAATATCTTGGAAGACTTAATTGCTTTTGCAGTTAGTAATAAAAAAATCACCGAAGAGCTAATCAAAAAAATTGCTTTTCGACCGATGCTTTCTCATGACCGCAGCGGCGATGATCGTTATGATTTGATTTCCGCTTTACACAAAACCATGCGTGGCGGTGATGCTAATGCCGCACTTTATTATCTGGCTCGCTTGCTTGAAGCAGGGGAGGACCCACTTTATGTGGCCAGAAGAATGATTCGTTTTGCTAGCGAAGATATTGGTCTTGCCAACAATAGCGCGCTATTATTAGCTAATGCAGTTTATGATGCCTGCCAAAAAACTGGCTTGCCAGAATGCAAAGTAAATTTGGCTCATGCTGCAGTTTATTTGGCCAAATCGCCGAAAAGTATTGCTGTTTATTTTGGCTACAACAAAGCGGCGGAAATTGTTAGCAAAAAAGGTTCTTTGCCGGTACCACTCCACATTAGAAATGCTCCAACCAAATTGATGAAAAATTTAGGTTATGGCGAAGGCTACAAATACACACCGCTTGATGGCGAAGCTGATTTGCCTTATTTGCCGGAAGAAATAAAAGACGAAAAATTTATTTAATGAAAAATATGAAAACCAAAATTTTATCCAACCAGGAACCAAAAGGCACTCGCGATTGGCTTCCAGAAGAATTTGCCATTCGTCACTATATTTTTGAAACTTGGCGCAAAGTTTGCCGTCAATATGGTTTTGAAGAATATCTCACTCCGCTAGTTGAATACGCGGAAGTTTATCGTGCCAAATCCGGAGAAGATATTGGTGGAAAGGAATTAGTCACTTTTACTGATTTGGGTGGCCGGGAACTTTGTATCCGTCCAGAGATTACTCCTTCGGTGACCAGAATGGTTTCCAAAATTTATACTGCCACACCGAAGCCTTTGAAGTATTTTTCCATTGCTAATTTTATGCGCAATGAAAAACCGCAGCGCGGCCGCAATCGTGAATTTTGGCAATTGAATTGTGATATTTTTGGTAGCGATTCACCAAGTGCTGATTTGGAAGTTTTGCAATTATCCCTTGATATTATGGCCGCTTTTGGTGCGCCAACTGGGTCTTTCAAAATGTTTTTGAACAGTCGCCAATTACTGGATGGTTTATTGGCACTTTGCGGCAATCTTGATCACGAGCAAAAAATTGCGATTGTCCGCACACTCGATAAGTGGGAAAAATTATCCAAAAATGATTTGGCAAAAAAATTAGAAGAAAGCAATTTGAGCAAGGAAATTATTAAAAATATTTTTTCTTTTATGGAAAGCAAAACTATTGCTGACTTGGAGAAAAATTTACCAGAGCTGGCTGACAATTCTGGATTGTTAGAAATCAAAAAAACTATTGCTGACCTGAATCAACTTGGCTATGATAACGTTTATTTCAATCCAGCAGTTATTCGCGGCTTTGATTATTACGATGGTTTGGTCTTTGAAGTTTTTGATACCCACCCAGATAACAATCGCGCGATGTTCGGCGGCGGTCGTTATAATGGTTTGGCTGAATTATTTGGTTCCGCTAGCTTTCCAGCAGTTGGCTTTGCGCCGGGAGATGAAATGATTAGATTATTTTTGGAATCCTGGGACTTGTTAAAAGACAAAAAAATAAAATCAGAAGAAATTTTTTATTTGCCGCTTTTGGATGAATCTTTACTTGTTCAGGCCAGAAAATTGGCAAAAAAACTAAGAAGTGAAGGGAAAGAAGTTTTGCTCGGTTTTGAAACCCAAAAAATCAATAAAGCTTTGGAATTTGCCAACAAAAAGGGTATTTCCCGGGTGGTAATTTTTGGTTCTGAAGAAGAAAAAAACAAAGAATATAAAATAAAAAACATGCAGGACGGTCGTGAAGAAATTTTCACCCTCTCTTAATGTTGACACCTTTTGACTTTTCGGTTATACTTTTCTCACAATAATAAACAGTAATAAAAATAAAAATTCGCAAGAATTACGCGATTTAAGGCGCGTATTTCTTTTTGTAAGACAGTTTTTGGTATAAAAATTATCAAGCCCGCTCTTGCCGGAATGAATCCAAAATTTATGGATATTAGAAATATCGCCATTATCGCCCACGTTGATCACGGAAAAACCACCCTCACTGATTCTTTGTTGCATCAGGCCGGTTACTCTGTGGCTAGTATGGATTCTAATGCTCTTGAACAAGAACGCGGAATCACTATTTATTCAAAAAACGCAAGTTTAATTTATAAAGATACTAAAATAAACATTGTTGACACCCCTGGACACGCCGATTTTAGTTCCGAAGTGGAACGCATTTTGCGTTCTATTGATTGTGTTTTATTGTTAGTTGATGCTCAGGAAGGGCCGATGCCGCAAACAAAATTTGTTTTAAAAAAATCTTTAGAGCTAGGCTTGAAGCCAATTGTGGTGATTAATAAAATTGACAAGCCGGCTGCTCGTCCAGATGTTGTTCAGGAAATGGTTTATGAATTATTTTTAGATTTGGGAGCTAATGATGAACAGCTCGATTTTCCGGTTGTTTTTGCTGCCGCCAAAAAAGGTTTTGCCATCAAAAACTTGAGCGACGAACAAAAAGATTTGAGTCCATTATTAGAAACAGTTTTGGAACACGTGCCAGCTGCTTCAAAAAAAGAAGCTTCAGAATTGCCTTTGGCTGCCCAGCCTTTTAATTTGGCTTATGACAATTTTCTTGGTCGTTGTTCAATTTGCCGGGTTTATGAAGGGAGAATTCTTTCCGGCCAAAATGTCACTATTTTGAGCCACGAAGCAGCTCCTCGCACTGCAAGAATAACCAAACTTTTCACTTTTTCCGGTTTGGAAAGAAAAGAGGTAGAATCCGCAGAGGCGGGCGATATTGTGATGGTTGCTGGTTTGGGGCAAATTAATATTGGCGACACCATCTGCACCAGTGCAGACACCACCCCTTTGCCGGCTATAAAAATTGATGAACCAACAATTTGTCTAAATTTTTTAGTCAACAACTCACCGTTTGCCGGACGAGAAGGTAAATTTGTTACTAATCGCCAAATCAAAGAGCGTCTAGAAAAAGAATTGGAAGTAAACGTTGGCTTGAAAGTGGATTTTTCCGATACTAATTTCTACAAAGTCTATGGTCGCGGCGAACTACATATCGCTATTTTATTGGAAAATATGCGCCGTGAAGGCTATGAAATGCAGGTTTCTCAACCGCAAGTAATTATTCGCGAAGAGGACGGTGTAAAAACTGAACCATACGAAGAAATCACAATTGATATCCCAGAAGCTTTATCCGGCGTGGTGATTGAAAAAATGTCCAAAAGAAAAGGCCAGATGACCGATCTCCGCACCCATAACGGACAGACTAGAATTTTATTTGAAATTCCGACTCGTGGCATTCTTGGCTATCGCAACGAATTTGTTGTTGATACCCGAGGCGAGGGAATTTTGTGTTCTCACTTTATCGGCTTCAAAGCTCATGCCGGCGACATTGAACGCAATCAACTTGGCTCAATGGTTTCCATGATTGCTGGTAAGGCCTTGGCTTATTCTTTGTGGAATTTGCAAGAACGGGGTGTTTTATATATTGCTCCAAATACCGAAGTCTATGTTGGAATGGTGGTCGGCAATGTTGCCAAAGGCAACGACTTGGATGTTAATCCGATTAAAGGCAAGAAGCTCACCAACGTTCGTGCTTCCGGTACTGATGAAGCAATTCAACTTACTCCACCCTGGGAAATTAACTTGGAAAGAGGTTTGAGTATTATTAATGAAGATGAATATTTGGAAGTAACCCCAATCAGCATCCGTTTAAGAAAACAGAATTTAAGAAAATAATAAATAAAAAGTACTTTAAAATAAAAAATAAAAATAGGAGGTTAAATTGGAAGAATTAAAAAAAATTATTCAGCAAGTTAATGTTTTCGTTTTTGACTTTGACGGGGTTTTAATTGAATCCGCAAATGCCGAGAAGAAAATAATTACGGGGGTTCTTAAAAGTCATGGTTATGATTTTGGACCAAAAGATTTCATGGAATTCAGTGGTTTTCCATGGAGCCAGCTATTTCTTTCTTTAAGTGAAAGATTTGATTGGTCAAAAGAAGAAGCAAAAAATATTATGGACGAATGTTTGGATATTTCTTTTGCAACATCTTTTCCTGTTCCGGAAGGACTAGGAAAAAAAATTGAACAACTTAGTTTGTCCGGTTACAAGATTGGCATCTTAACTAATCGGCCACTTTATTCCTTGCTTGCCGCAGCCGAAAAATCAAAACTAGATTTGTATTTTTTTAATTTTATCGGCACGCTAGATAATCTTGAGCATTGCAAGCCATCACCTTTGGTTTGGAATGATTTGATGGAGCAAGGAAAAATTAGTTCAGAAGAAAATATTCTTTTTTTTGGAGACACGATTAGCGACTTCAAAGCCACTGAGCATGAAAATCTTCCTATTTCATTTTTTGGAATAAATGAAAAGGAGGAATTTAAGGAAACAAATTTGAAGGATTCATGTATTTTTCAAAATACAATGTCCGCTATTAATTTTGTTTTTGAACAGAAAAAAATAATTTGTTAGTGAAATTAAATTTTTAAAACCCTTTAGTCTTGTGCTAAAGGGTTATTTTTTTAACAAATTTTTTACTGGCGCAAACGTTTGGCGATGAATGGGGCAGGGTCCGAATTCTTGCAATTTTGCCAAGTGCAAAGCGGTGCCATATCCTTTGTGTTTTTCAAATTCGTATTCCGGATATTTTTTTCCTTCGGCGGTAATAAGCCAGTCACGAGCAACCTTGGCAATGATTGAAGCGGCGGCAATACAAAAAACTTTTCCGTCTCCGCCGATCACTGCCTTTTGCGGCGTGCTTATTTTGGGAATTTTAAATTTGCCATCAATAAACAAAAAATCTGGAACAACCTGGCAGCCCTCAACCGCTTTTTTCATTGCTAACAAACTGGCTTGGAGGATATTTATTTTATCAATAATTTTTGGTGAGACCACGCCGATTTCCACCGCCAAAGCTTTTTCGCGGATTAGCTTGTATAATTCTTCTCGTTTTTTGGCGCTTAGTTTTTTGGAATCCATCACTTTCTCTAATTCACCGCTAATCACAAAATCTGGTCCAATCACCACACAGGCAGCAACTACTGGGCCAGCAAGCGGGCCGCGACCAGCTTCATCTACGCCGCCGACAAAGTGGTGGCCGGCAGAAAATTGTTCTTTTTCATTTAATAAATCTAGCATAAATTTATTATACCTTTATCTTTTATTTATGTTAAGATAAAAAGATGGTCGACTTTCCGTACAAAATAAGAAAAAGCCGCTTGGCAAAAAGTTTGCGCCTGGAAATTTCTCGTGCTGATGGCGTTACCTTGGTGGTTCCGGAGAGGGTGCCGCTTTTTTTGGCCAAGAGTTTTTTATTGTCCAAAGAATCTTGGGTAAAAAATAAATTAATAGAACAGGAAGAAAACAAATCGCCAATCTTTCCAAAATTAACTTCCAAAGAAGAAAATTTGGCCAGAAAAAATGCGCGCCGCCTGATTGGTGAGCGGACAAAATTTTTTGCCACCATTCTTGGCTTAAAATACAATACGGTCGCGATTCGTGATCAAAAAACTCGCTGGGGCAGCTGTTCTCGTGACGCTAATTTAAATTTTAATTTTCGTTTAATTTTTATTAATCCCGATCTGTTGGACTATGTTGTTGTCCATGAACTTTGTCATTTGGTCGAACTAAACCATTCGCCTCGATTCTGGTCTTTAGTGGAAAGCGTTTTGCCGGATTATCGCCATCGTCGCCGGGAACTAAAACGCCTCAGTTTGCAATAAAAAACATTTACAAATGGGCATTTTTGTGTAAAGCTTAGATTGTTAAAAGCCCGGATGGCGGAATTGGTAGACGCGCTAGCTTCAGGTGCTAGTTTTCGCAAGGAAGTGGGGGTTCGAGTCCCCCTTCGGGCACATTCAGAATATTCAGAGGCTTCGGCCTTATTTTGTTATTAAACTATATGAAAGATAAACAGAAAATAAATTTGGAATTATTAGCCCCGGCTCGCAATTTGGAGGCAGGGAGGCTGGCTATTATGGCTGGCGCTGATGCTGTTTATATTGCTGGTCCAAGTTTTGGCGCTCGCCAGGCTGCCGGAAACAGTATTGATGATATCAAAAAATTATCAACCTTTGCGCACTTATTTGGCGCTAAAGTTTATTTGGTTTTAAATACTATTCTTTTTGATGAAGAAATTCCTTTGGCGCAAAAAATTGCCAAACAAGCCTTTGAAGCCGGCGTGGATGCTTTTATTGTCCAAGATTTCGGCTTGGTGAATACAGGGTTGCCTCCTTTGCCACTTTTTGCCAGTACCCAGATGGATAATAGAACACCGGAACAGGTTGCTTTTTTGCAGGAATTGGGATTTTCGCGCGCGATTCTGGCTCGCGAATTAAGCTTGGATCAAATTAAAAAGATTAACTTGGCAGCCCCGAAAATTGAATTAGAAACTTTTGTGGCGGGAGCACTTTGTGTGAGTTATTCCGGACGCTGTTATTTTTCGCAAGCCGCTTTGGGTCGCAGTGCGAATCGCGGTTCTTGCGCTCAGCTTTGCCGCCAGCAGTTTACCTTGCGTGATGGTCAAGGACAAATCATGGCGCACAACAAATACCTGCTTTCTCTAAAAGATTTGAATTTAGCCGCTAAGCTCGATTATTTAATCAATAATGGCGTGACTTCTTTCAAGATTGAAGGCCGTCTAAAAGATAATGCTTATGTTGCGAATATGGTGGCCTATTTTCGTCAGGAGTTGGACAAAATTATTGAACAAAATGAAAATTATCAACCAGCTTCTTTGGGAAAAGTTTTTTTGGATTTTATTCCTGACCCGGCCAAGACTTTTAATCGCGGATTTACTGAATATAATATCGCCGGCAAAATAAAAGGCTCGCCAGCTTCTTTGGATAGCCAAAAATCATTGGGAAAATTTATTGGTAAAGTTTCCAAAAGCGGACGCGGTTGGTTGGTTCTTGATCGTGAACACAAATTAAAAAACGGTGACGGAATTTGTTATTTGGATAAGGATGAAAATTTGGCCGGTGCTTATGCCAATGCCGTCAAAGAAGACGGTCGAATTCTTTTGCATCGCCACGAAGAAGCGCCAGTTGGGGCAGAGCTTTTTTGTAATCAAGATGTCGCTTTTGAAAAAGCAGTAGTTGACGGTGTTCGTCGAGCAATTGCTTTAGATCTCAAAGTCGAAGAAAAAAAAGGAGAGGTTATTGTGACAGCACTTGATGAACAAAATTTATCCGCCAGTATTTCTTTGGGGGCTGGTGAATTGGCGGCCAAGGCTGAGGCGGCAGATAAGGCGATTAAAGAATCATTTGCCAAATTGGGCGAAACAATTTTTTATTGCCGAGAAATAAATTTAAAATGGAAACAAGCAAAATTTTTTCCTCGCTCAGTTTTGAATGAGGCCCGTCGTGAATTGGTGGAAAAATTGCTATTAATCAGAGAAAAATCTTATCTCCGCGAAGAATCAGTATTAAAAAAATCTTCCGCAAAGTATTATTTAAAAGAAGGTGATTTTAATTTTAACGTTTCAAACAAATCGGCTTGTGACTTTTGGGAGGATCATGGCGTTAAAATAATAGAGGATGCTTTGGAATTGCAAATGAGAAAAGGCAAAAAGCCGGCCGGCAAAGTTTTGATGACCACCAAGCATTGCCTCAAAAAAGATTTTGGCTATTGTCCAAAAAACGAAAAAAGCAAAAAAGGTTTGCGTGAACCTTTGTCTTTGGAAAGAGAAGGAAAGCGTTATCCTCTTCGCTTTGATTGTCGCAAGTGTCAAATGGAAGTTTTAGATTTTGAATAATAATTATTTTTAATTTTTAAAAATATGAAAAACAAATTATTTTTTCTTGCGTTCTTGGCGGTTTTATTTATTCCGTTAAAAGCGCAAATGGCTTCTGAAAAAATGTGTACCATGCAATATGATCCAGTTTGCGGTGTTGACGGCAAAACTTATGGAAACGCTTGTATGGCTGGTGAAGTAAAAATTGCTAGCAAGGGGGAATGTAAAATTTATCCAGCCTGTGCTTTGAGTGACTGGAAAAGCAAAAAACTTTGTGCCACTCTTCATGAGAAAGATTTATTTGAAAACTATCTCAAGGATAATATTAGTAAATTATCAAAAACCAAAGCAGTTTTGGGGGGAGCTTTCTATATTACTGACATTAAATGGTTGCCAAATCGAGTAGCAATTGTTTCTTATGAGGATGGGCACATCGTCTTGAAAGCAAAAGTGGGAATGTGGTATCGTAATAATCTACCAGTAGCTAAATATTTTATAAATATTAAGTAACCGATGGGGTCACTTAGCTCAGTTGGTTAGAGCGCTGCGTTCACATCGCAGAGGTCGGTGGTCCGAGTCCACTAGTGACCACTGGTGATATTTGGAGCCTTTTTCTTTTAGAAAAGGGCTTTTGCTTTTAAAATCATAGTTGGCATGGTAAAATAAAGAAAAATAACCTAAAAATTATATGGAATTTAGCGCTAAAGAAAAATTTGCTTTAATTTCAATCGCTATTTTGGTTTTTTTGGCAATTGTTTTGAGGGTTTATCAATCGTTTCAAAATTCTCAAAAAAATGGAGAATTGGTAGTTATCAAGCCAGTAGCCACTTCAACTTTGGCAACAGAAACACCAATTGTTGAAAATGTAATTGCTTCAACTACTGATTTGGGAATAATTATTGACCAGCCCAAAGTTAGCGAATCTTTTTCTGCTCCGTTTGCGGTGACCGGAAAAGCTCGTGGTCCTTGGTTTTTTGAAAATTCTTTCCCCTTGAAAATTATTGATGAACAAGCTAAGGTTTTGGGAACTGGGGTGGCCACCGCTCAAATCAGCGCCTTAACCAATGATTTCGTGCCATTTGTTGGTTTTATTGAATTTTTACCAAATGAAAAACCAGCTTCTTCCACCAAAGCATTTCTTGTTTTTACCAATGACAATCCGAGCGGTTTGCCAGAAAATGAAATTTCCACCACTGTGCCGATTATCATAAATTAAAAGTAAAATTTTATGTCGACGCCAATATTTTTATACAACACGCTCAGCAAAAAGAAAGAAGAATTCAAACCTCAATCCGATGAGGTTGGTTTGTATACTTGCGGACCGACTGTTTATAATTATGCTCATCTTGGTAATCTTCGTTCCTTTCTTTTTGAAGATTTATTGAAGCGCACCCTTTACTACTTTAATTATCCAGTCAAACACGTCATGAATATTACTGATGTCGGTCATCTCACTGGTGATATGGATATGGGTGAAGACAAAATGGAATCTGGTGCCGCTCGCGAGGGAAGAAGTGCTTGGGATATTGCTTCATTTTATACCGAGGCTTTCAAATCTGATTTGAGAGCTTTGAATATTATCGAACCAGATGTCTATTGTCGAGCCACTGATTACATCAAAGAACAGATTGCCTTAGTGATGCGCCTAGAAGAAAAAGGCTTCACCTACAAAACTAGTGATGGAATTTATTTTGATACTTCCTTGGTTCCTGACTACAACAAATTAAGTCATTTGCCGTTGAAAGATTTGCAAGAAGGAGCGCGCGTTGAAAAAAATCCTGAAAAGAAAAATTTTACCGATTTTGCTTTATGGAAATTTTCTCCAATCGGCACTAAACGCCAAATGGAATGGGATTCTCCTTGGGGTATTGGTTTTCCGGGCTGGCATATTGAATGTTCAGCGATGAGCCTGCGTTTTCTTTCTGGCCAATTAGATATTCATTGTGGTGGAATCGATCACGTTAATGTTCATCACACCAACGAAATTGCACAAAGTGAAGCGGCAACTGGTGAGAAGTTTTTTAACTATTGGCTGCACGGTGCTTTTTTGATTTTTCCTGGCGGTAAAAAAATGGCCAAGAGTGATGGTAATTTTTTAACTTTGGAAAATACTTTTAGTGTAAAAAATATTGATCCACTTGCTTATCGTTTTTCGCTTCTTCAAGGCCATTATCGCAAACCAATGGAATGGCGGGAAGATTCGGCAATTAATGCGCAAAAAGGTTTGGACAGTTTGCGCAAAAAAGTGGCTGAATTAAAAAGCGAAACTACTGCCGAAGGGCGAGTGATTGAAAAATTTGTTTCTCTTTTCAAAGAAGCCCTCGCTGATGACTTAAATATTCCAAAAGCGTTAGCTTTGGTTCAAGAAATTTTAAAATCCGCTGAAGACCCAAACGATCGCCTAAAAACAATTTTAGATTTTGATCAAGTTTTTGGCTTGGGATTATCTCATGCCTCAGTAGACAATCTAGACCCAGAAAGTTTACCTGAGGACGTTACAAAATTATTAACCGCTAGAAATTCTGCTCGTGAAAACAAGGATTGGAACGAATCTGATCGTCTACGTGATGAAATCCGGGCGCGCGGCTTTTTGGTGGAGGACACTAAAGAGGGAATGAAGATCAGCAAAGCTTAAATGAAAGAAAATTTTTGGCAAAAAATAGAAAAGCCAATTCTAGCTTTGGCACCGATGGCGGGTTTTTCAGACTCGCCTTTTCGAATAATTACCAGTGAATATGGGGCTGATGTTGTTTATAGCGAAATGGCTTCCGTCGCTTCAATTTTTTTTCATCAAAAAGAATTAGATCATCGCACTTTTGATATTCTGAAATTTGATTCCTCTCAAAAAGGAAAATATGTTGTTCAACTTTTTGGTTCGGAACCGGAACATTTTGCGGTGGCGGCGAGATTGGTGGAACAGGTGATTAAGCCAGACGGAATTGATTTGAATTTTGGTTGCCCGGTTGGCAAAGTAATCAAACAGGGGGCTGGCGCAGATTTGATGAAAAATCTTGCCAAATCCAGAGAGATAATTAAAGCAGTTTTGGAAAACACTAGTTTGCCCGTTTCGATTAAGATTCGAGCCGGTGCTGGTGAAAATTCGGCTCTCGATTTTTTGGATAATATTTCTGATCTGCCGATTGCGGCGGTGATGATTCATGGGCGCACTTTGGCGCAAGGATTTGTCGGCGAAATAAATTGCGAATTAATCAAAAAAGCTCGCCAGCATTTTTCTGGTATCGTCTTGGCTAATGGCGGTATTAATAATTTGGAACAAGCGCAAGAAATATTAGTAAAAAGTGGTGCCGATGGACTTGGTTTGGCGCGGGGTGTTCTGGGAAGGCCTTGGATGTTCCAAGAAATAAAAGAAGGAAGAGTAAGGGATTTATCAAGGGCAGAAATTGCCGCTATTGCTATCCGCCACGCAAAGCTAGAGGAGAAATTGAAAGGCCAGGGAATGATTGTCGAATTTCGCAAACATCTTTGTTGGTATGCTCAAGGCGTTCCGGGGGCTAGCCGTTTGCGCAGCCAATTAGTAAAAGTTTTTAGCGCTCAGGAAATTGAAGAAATCTTCAATACTTGGGTTAAAGAAGAAAATATATGAAAAAAGCAGAATTAATTTTGATTATCGACACCGCTTCAGCTAGTGAAATTATTTTAGCTCTCAAAAGCGGCGGAAATATTTTAACCAAAAAGAAATTTTTGGCCCCCAAAAAACAAGCAGAAAAATTATTGCCGGCAATTGAAAAATTATTATTAAAAAATTATTTTCAGTTGAAAGATTTATCAGGCGTTGAAGTGGTTAATCGCGGCGGTACTTTTACTAGTTTGCGTATTGGTGTTTTGACGGCCAACGCTCTCGCTTTTGCTTTAAAAATTCCAGTGCTGGCAATTAACAAAGAAGGGGAGCCAGTAAAAAAAGATCTGCGCAGTGCCAAAGGTTTGACGATTGCTGTTCCTCATTATGATGCCGAGCCAAATATTGGCAAGAAGAAGGAATAAAAATTATTTAAACATTATTTAAATATTACCAAAACATCTTCCTCTGGGAGGTGTTTTTTTATTTTTGGCCCCCTGTGGAAAACTTAGAACAATTTTGTTGACGCTTGTGGGGTGGTGGGGTATAATAAAACTTGTAAGGTGAATTGTGGTGATAAGTGGTGAATTTAAAATTATATGTTCATCGGAGAATACAATCACAATCTGGATGACAAAGGAAGATTAGCTATTCCAGCTAAGTTTCGCGCCATCTTAAAAAAAGGAGCAGTTGTTACCAAGGGCTTGGATAACTGTTTGTTTTTGTATTCCAAAGAACAGTTTGAAACTATTGCCAAAAAGTTTGCTGAATTACCGGTTAGCCAAGCCAAGGCTCGTGCTTTTGCTCGCCACATTTTGGCTGGAGCAATGGATGTTGATTTTGATGTTCAAGGAAGAATTAATTTGCCAGAATATTTGAGAAGTTTTGCCGGGTTAAGAAAAAGCGTGATTGTTGCCGGCCTATATAACCGTTTGGAAATTTGGGATGAGAGACAGTGGAATAACTACAAAGCTAGCACTGAAAAAAATAGCAATGCCATCGCTGAAGAGCTCGGTGATTTGGGAATTTAATTTATGTATTCCCATATCCCGGTGATGCTGGCTGAAGTTCTGGAATATTTACAACCAAAAAAAGGTGAAAAAATTTTTGACGGCACCCTCGGTGGAGCTAATTATTCTTTGGCAATTGCCAAAGCAGTTGGACCGGATGGGCAAGTGTTTGCCACTGATTTGGATTTGTTAGCAATTAATAATGCTAAACAGCGAGCCGAAAAAGAGGGAATTAAAAATTTGACCGTTATTAATGATAACTTTGGAAATCTGGCGGAAATTGCTGAAAAGCATGGACCATTTGATGGGGCAGTATTTGATCTTGGACTTTCCTCGGCTCAACTAGACGATCAAGAACGGGGTTTTTCTTTTCAGGGAGACCGTCCGCTATCAATGTCTTTTAATGCTGATAATGCAGAGGGGGAAGAAACAGAAAATATTTTAAAATATTATAATTTGTTGAAATTGACGGAAATTT